>DATCEJ010000567.1:0-14290 GCA_036510135.1 Roseiarcus sp.
TCTTCGCGATTCTGCAGGCCAAGTGGTATTATCTCGAGCAGAATAAATTCGTCGAATGGGCGCAAAACACCCATTTCGACGTCAACGTCCCTGGCCAGCACGCCCACGCGCTGGTGACGCCCTGGGCCGGCACCTCTCATCCCGTGTGGTTCAAGGACGATCCCAGAGTAGCCAACTGCAAGGCGCTGGGCGGGGTGTTCGCTCGTGAGGTCATGGAAGGCTTCGTCGCGACGCAAAAGATGTTCGAGGAGCAGATCAAGCCGCTTCCTCCCGACCAGCAGCAGGCTCAGCTCGCCAACATCGCAGCGTCGATTCAAGCCGGGATGCCGCCGCGCGAGAACCCGCGCGTCAATATTTCGCTCGACTCGGTCTACGGCTCAGGCCCGTTGGCGCGCGTGCATTGCGTGATCCACGGCGTCAGCAACTACAAGCAGACCGGCCTTCTGCAGGCCCATGCCGCCTATTCCCTGCTGCAATCGCCGCCGAAGAAGGCGGGCTTCGCCTCGGCCTGCCAGGCTTTCGGACATCGTGAACTGCTCGGTGTGCTCAAGAGCTTCGGGCTGGTCATGGACCCGATCGTCACCGCGCATCACTGAGCGGACACGGCGCCGAGACGGCGCATTGGCCGTCCCGGAGGTCTACGCGTGGAGAGCGCGATGCGGTTGATCGACTATCTCGACAAAGGCTTGGCGCTCGGGCCCGGGGCGCCCTGCCTGACCATGGGCGATAAGGATATGTCCTACGCCGACGTGCAACGCGTCACCTGGCGCGTCGCCCGCGCGCTTCAGCGGGCCGGCGTCAAGCCGGGCGACAAGGTGGCGATCCTCTCCAGCAATGATCCCGTCGCGTTCGCCTGCGTCTTCAGCATCTCGCGCGCCGGCGCCGTCTGGTGTCCGATCAATCCGCGCAACGAGGCGGCCGAGAACCGCTTCATCCTCGACGCTTTTGACTGCACGAGCCTGATCTTCCATAGCGCTTACGCGCCGCTCGTGGAGCAGATGCGGGCCGACCTGCCCAAGCTTTCTCTTCTTGTCTGCCTCGACAAGCCGATGTCCTTCGCGCCAGCGCTGGATGCATGGCTCGATGGCGTCGGTGATGAACCGTTCGAGGTCGCGCCCGCGGACGACATTGCGATGATCGCGGGCACGGGCGGCACCACTGGCCAGCCCAAAGGCGTCATGCTTTCGGGGCGCAATCTGGAGACGATGTCCGCGCTCACGCTGATGAGCTATCCGTTCGAAGGCCGCCCGGTCTATCTCGCCTTGGCGCCGCTCACCCACGCCGCCGGCGTCCTGTGTTTCCCGATCCTGGCGCTTGGGGGCCGAATCATCATTATGCCGAAAGCGGATCTCACCGAGTTTCTCGACCTGATCGAGCGCCGTCGTGTTACCCACACGTTCCTGCCGCCGACCCTGATCTACATGCTCCTTGAGCATCCGAGGCTCGTCGCAACCGACCGAAGCTCGTTGCAATGCTTCTGGTACGGCGCCGCGCCCATATCCGTGACCCGCCTCGAAGAGGCGATCGAGAAGATCGGGCCGGTGATGGCGCAATTGTTCGGCCAGACCGAAGCGCCGATGATGATCTCGACCATGGCCCCGCGCGATCACTTCAATCCCGACGGAACGATCGCGCGCCAGCGTCTGGCTTCGGCGGGACGGGCGACGCCGTTAACACAGCTCGCGGTGATGGACGAGCACGGCCGCCTTCTGCCGCCTGGGGAACGAGGCGAGATCGTGGTGCGCGGATCGCTCGTGATGGAGGGCTATTACAAGAACCCCGAGGCCACTGCCGAGGTGACGCGGTTTGGGTGGCATCACACCGGCGACATCGGATATCTCGACGAAGAGAACTTTCTCTATATCGTCGACCGGGCCAAAGACATGATCATCACTGGGGGCTTCAACGTCTATTCGATCGAGGTCGAACAGGCGCTGCTGCAACACCCGGACGTGATGGACAGCGCCGTCTTTGGCCTACCTGACGCAAAATGGGGCGAGCGAGTCGCCGCCGTCGTCCAGGTCCACGCCGGCCGCTCTCTGACCGCCGAAGAGCTTATTCATTTCGTCAAAGGGCGTATCGGCAGCGTCAAGGCGCCGAAGCAAGTGGACATCTGGCCCGACCTGCCGCGTTCGAAAGTCGGAAAAGTCCTAAAAAAGGAGATTCGCGCCAAGATTCTTTCGTGCGAGAACGATGCTGATCTCGACGGACACGCCGAACGCGAGCGAGACTTCAAGCGGCGGTGACATCTCCACGGCTTTCGCCCCATGAGCTGGCGAAACACTCGCCGGTGATGGGCCGGGGCGCCATGTCAAAGCCGATTTCGGTCATCGATGACGCCATCGGGCTGTTGGATGATCGGCAAGATCGCTTGGGCGTAAAAACCCCTTCGCTCCTATTCCACGACCGGCGCGACCGAGGCGGCCGCGGCCGCCCGGTCGGCTTGCGTGCCGCTGCGCTGACGCCTCTGCGCCGCCTGAACCGCAAGCCCGACCGCGAGGATCAGCATCGACCCATTGAAGAGAGGTTCGACGAAGAACGGCGCGCCGAGCTGATTGAGGCCGGCGACCGTCACCGCGAGCACCGCGACCGCGAGCACGGTCCCCCACACGTTCACCCGGCCCGGGCGGATCGAGGTCGCGCCGAGGAGCGCAGCTGTGAAAGCCGGCAGCAGATATTCCTGACCGACCGAGCTCTGGCCGACCTGGAGTTGCGACTGCAGCACGACGCCGGCGAAAGAGGCGAGCGTTCCCGCCGCGACGAACGCCAGCGTGATGTAGCGCTTGGCCGAGATGCCGTTGAGCTCGGCGGCGCGCGGGCTCGCGCCGAGCACATAGAGATAGCGGCCGAGCGGCAGATACTCGAACACGACCCACAACGCGAGGCTGACGATCAGCGCGTAGATCGCTGGCGCGGGCACGATCCAGACGCTGCCAGAAATGGCCAGGAACGCGCGCGGCAAGGAGGCGAGCACCTGCTGGCCGCCTGTATACCAGGCGTTGAGTCCATAGAGAATCGTGCCTGTTCCGAGCGTCGCGATGAATGAGTCGATCTTGACCCGCGTAACCAGCAGTCCGTTGGCGAAACCAACGGCGGCCCCCATCAGAAGCACCGCGCAGACCGCGGCCTGCCACGGCCATCCCTGCCCCTGCAGGCCGATCGCCAGCACTTGCGAGATGCCGACATTGAAGCCAGCCGAGAGATCGAACTGGTTCGCCACCATCGGGACGAACACCGACAGCGCGACGAGAAGCTGAACCGACTTGTTGCTAAGAATCGAGCGGATATTGAAGTAGGTAAGGAACGTGTCGGGCTTCAGAAGCGAGAATACGATCAGGAGCAGAACGAACAACAGGAGAAGTCCCCAGACCGATATCGCCCGCGTCAGAACGGCGCCGACGGACCGCTCGCTGGGGTGGCTCATGAGAACGCTCCATGGCGATCCACTGACGCTCCGCCCGACGCCGTCTGCGTGAGGGCGGCGACCGTCAGACGTTCACCCGGAATCTCCGCCACGACGCGACCGCGGCTGAAGACAAGCGCACGATGGCAGATGCGCTCAACTTCCTCGAAATCGGACGAGATGAGAAGAACCGCAAGGCCGCGGCGCAGCGAGAGCTGAAGCAGGTGGTAGATGTCGGCTTTCGCGCCGACGTCGACGCCGATGGTCGGCTCCTCGAGGATGAGGAGCTTGGCCTCAGTCTCCATCCAGCGGGCGACCACCACTTTCTGCTGGTTCCCGCCGGAAAGGGTCGCCACAGGTTCCTCGACGCTCGCCGCCTTGATCGAAAACCGGCGCACGGCGTCGCCCGCTCGCTTCAGCTCCTCAGCACGAGGAACGAGTTCGAAGACGCCCTTTCCGCTCGCGACGGGATTGAGATAGATGTTCTCGCGGACCTCGAGATTCGCCGCGATCCCTTCTTCGGCGCGGCGGCTGGAAACAAAGCCAATGCCGTACGCCATCGCTTCGGCGGGGCTTCTCGGCGCGATCGCCTCTCCGTCGAGCGTGATCCGCCCGACGGTGCTCGGCGCCTCGCCGAAAATCGCCCGGCCGATTGTGTGATGGCCGGCGCCACGCAGCCCGACCAGCCCCAGCGTCTCGCCCGCGGCCACCGAAAACGAGACGGGACCGACGCCCTGAGCGGCAAGCCCCTCGACCGCCAGCGCGATGCGTTTGGACGCCGGAGCCGGCCGCACGAAAGCGTCGCTCATCGATCGCCCGACGATCATCTGCACCAGATCCTCCGGGTTCGTCTCGCGTGTCGCAAAAGTTGCGAGGCGCCTGCCGTCGCGAAGAACTGTAACCCGGTCGGCGATTCGGAACACCTCATCCAAACGATGCGTGACATACACGATTCCAATCCCGCTCTCGCGCAGGCGCCTGAGCGTGGCGAGCAGGCGTTCGACGTCAGCCTCGGGCAGCGCCGCGGTCGGCTCATCGAGAACGAGGATGTCGGCCTTGATGGCGAGCGCCCTGCCGATGGCGACGAGCGAGCGCTCCGCGGCGGGCAACGACGAGATTGGCGAATCGGGATTGAGGTCGATGCCCATAATCGCAAGCGCGTCCGCGGCGGCCTGGCGCACGCGCCGCCACGACACCAGGCCCAGGGGCGATCGCGGATAGCCGGTCTGAAGGGCGACATTCTCTCCGACCGTCATCCACTCCACGAGACCGAGATCTTGATGGATGAAGGCGATCGGCAGCGACCCGGTCGCAGGACGCAGCGGCCTTCCCCCAAACAAAATCTCGCCCTCGTCGGCCTCGTACACGCCGGCCATGATCTTGATGAGGGTCGACTTGCCCGCTCCATTCTGGCCAAGCAAGGCGTGGACTTCTCCACCCTTGACGTCGAAGTCGACATGATCGAGCGCAAGCGTCCCGGTGAATCGTTTGACGAGACCGGTCATGGCGAGAAGCGGCGCCAACCTCTCCCGACGGGCTTCAACACGTTCCATGGCCGCTCGTTCCAGACGTTCAGTCGGCCCGGCGAGAAGGCCCGCCGGGCCTGCGGCGAAGAGGCTACTTGACGCCCCAGACGTCGAGATAATGTTGCTTATAGTTGTTGCTAGGAATGAAGGTGTTCTTGTCGCCGCCTTCGGCGTGAATGTTCTCCTTGGTGACCAGGAACGGCGGCTGCACGAAGCCGCTCGGCGGCTCATTGTGGAACGCGCGATTGAGCTCGTCGACCGCTTGCCAGGCCTGCAATTCGATCGGTTCCGGCACGGTCACAACCTGATACTGGTCGCCCTTGCGGATGCGGTCATAGGCAGAGCGGTTGCCGTCGGCCCCGATCAGCTTGGCTTGGGCGGGATCCACGCCGCCCGAGCGCAAGGTCGGAACCGCGAAGTCCCAGTCGTTGTCGCCGACCGAAGTCGCGTATATCGGCAGACCGAAGCGCTGCACCCAGCTCGTGGTCAATTGCGGCTGACGCTGCGCCGCTTCCGAAGCGGGCGAGCTGACGTATTCCAACATCTTGCAGCCGGGGCACTTCTCGATCTCAGCCTTGGTCGCCATCGATTTGACTTTGGCGATGGCGTATTCGTTGTGACTGAGGATCACGACGCGCGCCTTGCCGTCGGAGTCGGCGATCGCCCAATCGGCCTCCGCCTTCCCCATTTCCCGCGGATCTTCCTCGATATTGAAAACGAGATGCAGGTCCGGTTGTGGGCCGGGCAGTCCGGCGGCATGCAGGCCGACGAACTTGATTCCCTGCGCGATGCCGGCCTTGAGGGGGTCCTGCAGGCTCGCGGCGTCGGCGAAGAGAGCGATGCCGTCCGGCTTGAGCGCGATCGCCTGGTTCATGCCCGCGAGCCAGGAAGTCGGGCTTCCTTTTCCGTCGATGACGGTGACGTCCCATCCGAGCTTCTGCCCCGCCTCCTTGATGTAGACCCCGTAGAGATGGGAGATGTCGTTCTGCTCGTCGCCCGAAAGGAAGACGATCTTTTTTCCCGCCTCGGGCTTCGGCCCCTTGGTCGGGCCTTCCCACGTCGTTTGAGGTCCGGCGTATTTCGCGACTGCCGCCTTGGCGTCCGCGACCGCGTCGGCGGCGGCGGGCGCGGCCGGCAAAGCGCCGAACGCGATCATCGCGCAGCCGATCAGAGCCGACGAACTTGCTTGCATAGCCATTGCTTCTTCCTCCCAGTTTGGTTCGAGCCTCGGCGAGGCGAGAACTCAGTGCAGACCTTGCAGCCCCCCGCAACTCGACCGAATGACGAGTTTTGGCGCAGAACGATGCTCTCGGGCGGCCCCTCTGACGACTTGACCCGACGCAAGAGCAGACAGGCGCCGGCCTTTGTCACGCCAACGATAGCGCGTTTCAGTTTGGATCTCACCTCCCGCAGCCCGCTCCGCGTCCTCCCATGAGAAGCGTTCCAGACGCGGCGAGCCGCCACCGCGGCCTGAGCCCGAACTGGAACATCCAAATTGCGCGGCCAAATTCAGTTCTCGTGACTGAGCACGATGAAGGCCTCGCTGTACAGCGTGACTCCCAGAAGATCTGTCCTGCTACACGGAGTGAAGTCGCTCCGTCGTTCGTTCTTGATAAGCCTACGCGGCGCGAGGCCGGGTGGGACTTCTCGTCAAGCGCCCGGTCCTTGGGGTCACCGGCCGCTTCAATAAGGGCGCGAATGGCGCCGATTGCCGGGTTCTAGCCAACCGGAATCTCGCTGCGCTCGATCCCGCCGCCAGCGCCCGCTGGCTGGCTTAATCCCAAGATCTCTCTTTCGTTAGCCTAAGATCTCTCTTTCGTTTCGGCGGCCGGGAGGCTAGCGTCCAGATATCCGGCAATCGCAGTCGCCCAACACAAAGCCCAGAGGGAGGAGATGAGTTGATGGTGAGATTCTGGATGTTGGGGGCCGCTCTCGCAGGGCTGCTTGGGGCAGGCGCCGCGCGCGCGGACGAAAGTACCGTCACCATCGGCATGATCCTGCCGATGACCGGCCCCTTCGCCTCGACCGGCAAGCAGGAACGCGCCGCCGCCGAGCTTTACATCCAGCAGCACGGCGATACCGTCGCCGGCAAAAAGATCGTGCTCGAGGTCAAGGACGACACCGGCGCGCCGGACGTAACTAAGCGCCTCGCCGAGGAATTGATTGGCAACGACCACGCCAAGGTTCTGATGGGCTTTGGGTTGACGCCGCTGGCGTTGGCCGCCGCATCGGTTGCGACCGAGGCGAAGGTTCCCGAGATCGTCACCGCCGCCGCGACCGCGATGATCACCGAGAAATCGCCTTATATCGTCCGCACCTCGTTCACGCTTCCCCAGGCATCGGCGCCGATGGCTGAATGGGCGGTCAAGAACGGGATCAAGAAGGTCGTCACCATCGTCGCCGACTACGGCCCCGGCATCGACGCTGAGAAATGGTTCTCCGACACGTTCGAGAAGGACGGCGGAACGGTCACGCAAAAGATTCGCGTGCCGCTCAAGGGCCCGGACTTCGCGCCCTTCCTACAACGGGTGAAGGATGACGCGCCCGACGCGGTGTTTGTTTTTGTGCCGTCCGGTCAGGGCGCGATCTTCATGAAGGAATTTGTCGAGCGTGGCCTTGACAAGGCCGGGATCAAACTGATCGGCACCGGCGACGTGACCGACGATGACCTCCTCGCCGACATCGGCGATTCGGCGCTCGGCGCGGTGACCACGCATCACTATTCCGCGGCCCATGACTCGCCCGAGAACAAAGCCTTCGTGGCCGCATTCGAAAAGGCCAACAACGGCATGCGGCCGAATTTCATGGCAGTCGGGGGCTATGACGGCATGGCGCTCGTCTATCAGGCGCTGGAGAAGACCAAGGGCGACGCCAGCGGCGACGCGCTGTTGGCGGCGATGAAAGGCATGAGCTGGATGAGCCCGCGAGGACCCGTATCGATCGATCCGGAAACGCGCGACATGGTGCAGAACATCTATGTCCGCAAGGTCGAGAAGAAGGACGGCGCGCTGTACAACGTCGAGTTCGAGACCATCCCCGATGTGAAAGATCCGTATAAGGCCGCCAAGCACTGACCGCAACAAGCGCCGTGAGACGATGACCGGGCCAGGCGCCCGATGCTGACCATCCTGCTCGATGGCGTGGCCTACGGCATGCTGCTGTTCGTGCTGGCGAGCGGACTTTCGGTGACGCTGGGGTTGATGAACTTTATCAACCTCGCCCACGGCGCCTTCGCGATGATCGGCGGTTACGTGACGGCGCTCCTGATGAATCGCGCCGGCGTTCCGTTCCTCGTCACGCTGCCGGCCGCCTTCCTTCTGCCCGCAATTCTCGGCGTCGTTCTCGAGCGCACGCTCTATCGGCGGCTCTATGGCGCAAGCCCGCTCGATCAGGTGCTGTTCACGATCGGTCTTGTGCTGATGGCCATGCCGATCGCCGCTTACCTTATCGGTGACGAGCCGCAACAGGTTCATTTGCCGAGTTGGCTTGGCGGCCGCGTCGAGATCTATGGTGTCGGCATCGGTGTCTACCGCCTCTTCATCATTGTCGTGTGCGGGGCCATCGCGGCGGCGCTGCAAACGTTCCTGGTCAGAACCCGCTTCGGCGCGCAACTGAGGGCGGCGGTCGACGACCCGCGCGTCGCTCAGGGTCTGGGGATCAATGTCGACCGCATCTTCGCCATCGCCTTCGCGGTCGGCAGCGGGCTTGCCGGTCTAGGCGGGGCGCTTGCCGCCGATGTCGTCGGCGGCATCGATCCTTCGTTTCCGGTAAAATTCCTGGTGACTTTTCTCATCGTCGTCACCATCGGCGGCTCGAACGGGATCATGGGCGCCCTCATCGGGTCGCTGTTGCTCGGCGTGCTGGACGTTGCGGGGAAATATTACGTGCCCTCGATCGGCGCCTTTATCATCTATGCCGTGATGGTCGTCACCCTGATCGTGCGCCCGCAAGGACTATTTGCGCGCGGGGACGGACGATGAGCGCACCCGCCGCGACCGCGACGATGGGTCGCGTCGCCGCGCATTTGCATCGTCGCGCGCGTTGGCGGTGGCCGGAAATCGCCTTTTGGCTTGCCGTGCTGGCCTTGATCTTCGCTTTGCCGTCGCGCGCGGCGATCATCAACGAAGCGCTCATTGCCGGCCTGTTTGCTTTGTCGCTCGACCTCATTCTCGGATTGACTGGAATCGTCTCGCTTGGACACGCAGCGTTCCTCGGCCTCGGCGGGTATGCCGCGGCGGTTCTCGCAAGCCAGGGGTTCGCCGACCCGCTGCTTGGGCTTGTCTTCGGCGCAGGCATCGCGGCCCTCGTCGGCCTCGTCACTGCGCCGCTCTTGCTTCGAGGTGGCGACTTGACGCGGCTCATGGTGACGCTGGGCGTCTCGCTCATGCTGGGGGAACTCGCCAACCGAAACGGTTGGCTCACCGGTGGCGCGGACGGGCTCAATTTTTCGATCGGGCCGGTGCTCGGACTGTTCCCGATCGGCTTCACCGGGCAGCGCAATGCGGCGCTCTACAGCTTCGTGGTCCTGTTCATTCTGTTCGCGATCGCGCGCCGAGTTGCGCACTCGCCGTTCGGACTGGCGTTGGCCGCGACCCGCGAAAATCGCCTGCGCGCGGGCGCGCTCGGCGTCGACACCAGCCGACGCATCGTCGCGATTTATACGGTTGCGGCGGCTTACGCTGGCGCAGCGGGCGCGCTGCTGGCGGAGACGACGCAGATTGTGTCGCTCGATCTGTTCGACTTCCATCGATCAGCCGACGTCATGCTGATGCTGATCATCGGCGGCGCGGGATATCTCTACGGAGGAATCATCGGCGCCGCGGCGTTCATCGTACTGAGGGACGTGATTTCCGCGGCGACGCCCGAATACTGGGAATTCTGGATTGGGCTCGCTTTGGTCATCCTGGTGCTGGCCGGCCGCGATCGAATTGCAGCGGCGCCCCGGCGACTCATCACCCTCATCGCGCCGCGCGTGATGCGGCGGGGCGTGGCGTGACCGTTCCGGCGCTTGAGGCGCGCGGCCTCATACGCCGTTTCGGGGCCCTGATCGCGACTGACGATGTGTCCTTCACGGTTCAGTCCGGCGCCAGGCAAGCGCTCATCGGCCCGAACGGCGCCGGCAAGACGACGCTGATCAATCTCCTCACAGGGGTTCTCAAGCCGACCGCCGGTCAGGTCTTGCTGCAGGGGCGCGACGTCACGCATGTCGCGTCAAGCGCGCGGGTCAGGATGGGGCTATCGCGCACGTTCCAGATTAATCAGCTGTTTCCCGATCTGACGCCTGCCGAGTCGCTCGCGCTCGCGATCTCGGAGCGCGACGGCTCCGGCGCCGATTTCTGGCGGGTCGCGGGCGGGCGACCGGAAATCATCGCTGAAATCGAAAGTTTGCTTACACGCTTTGGCCTCGAAGCCGACATGGACCAGCCGACGCGCAAACTTTCGTATGGCAAGCAGCGGCTCCTGGAGATCGCCCTCGCGCTGGCCACACGCCCGCGAGTGCTGCTGCTCGATGAACCCGCCGCCGGGGTGCCAGAGGCGGAGCGGCGGGACATTCTTGCCGCCTTGGCAGCTCTTCCGTCGGATATCGCGATCCTCTTGATCGAGCACGACATGGACCTCGTGTTCAATTTCAGCCACCGAATTTCGGTGCTGGTTGCCGGAAAGCTGCTGACCGAGGGCGAGCCGGAGGCGATCGCCGCGGACGAGCGTGTCCGCGCCGTCTATCTCGGCGAAGACGCGCATGGCTGAACTCCTGCGGGTCGAGAATTTGAGCGCGGGTTATGGCGAGGCGCGGGTTGTCCATGGCGTCAGTTTTGCGCTCGAGGACGGCCAGTCGCTGGCGCTGCTCGGGCGCAACGGCGTCGGCAAGACGACCCTTGTCGATTCGCTGATCGGCGTCACCACGCGTTTTGGCGGCCGAATCGACCTCGGCGGCGAAGACATCGCGCCCCTTCCCCCTTACCTCCGGGCGCGGCGCGGCATTGGCTGGACGCCGCAGGAGCGCAACATCTTCCGCTCGCTGACCGTCGAAGAGAACCTGACCGCGGTTATGATTCCAGGACCCTGGACGGTTAAGCGCGTCTACGGGCTCTTTCCCCGCCTCGAGGAGCGGCGCCAAACCATGGGCCGCCAATTGTCGGGTGGGGAGCAGCAAATGCTGGCCATCGGCCGCGCGCTGGTCCTCAACCCGCGCTTGCTGCTGCTCGACGAGCCGACCGAAGGACTGGCGCCGATCATCGTCGACGAATTGCTGGCCGCTTTGCGCGAGCTCAGCCGCGCGGGCCTGTCGATGGTCATCGTCGAACAGAAGCCGAAGACGATCTTGCTCTTCACCGATCAGGCGATCGTGCTCGATCGCGGCGCGATCGCCCACGCCGCGCAGAGCGCCGACCTGCTCGCAGATCCGGCCGCGCTCTACGCGCATCTCACAGCGGCGAAGAAAGCAGGACAGTAAGACCGGGAGAGCCTATTGCGACGCCTGATCCCACGACGCTGGCGCTCTCGGGCGCCCGCTCCATCAGCTCGGCCACACAGCCGTGCGCCACGCACGTCAATCGAAGAGAAGCGACACCCATGATAAGCGACGTCCCCAGCGAATCGAACCGTGTCCGCCGCCTGTTTCGCGAGCGGTTTACGTTCCAGATTTCGGTCGATACTCCCCAGGTGCCGCAGGGGCTCGCGGTGGCGGAAGCCGCGCTCGCGGCCGGCGTGACCATTCTCGAGCTCGGGACTCCGCTTCTGAAATACGAGGGCGTCCGCAACGTCGTGCCGATCTTCCGGCAACGGTTCCCGAAGGCGTTGCTGCTCGCCGATATGAAGACCATGGACGGCGGCGAGGGGGAGGCGAATGCGGTCTATGGCGGCGGCGGCAACATCATCGACTTCCTCGCTTTGGCAGGCGAGGCGACGGCCAGGGGGGTGTGTGCGGTGCGCGACGCGTTCCGAAAGGCCGATCCGACGATCCCGAGGCTTGCCTTCGCTGACGTCCTCGTGCCCATGCAGGGACCGGCCGGGCTGGCGGTCGAGACGGCGGAGCGCATGCTCGCCGCCGGCGTGGACGGCGTCGGCATTCACCTGCAGTACGACGCGCGGCGAGCCGACCCCACCCTGTTTCAAGGCAGCTATTTGCACGAGCTGGCGTGCGCGGTTTTCGAGGGCGTGGGCGACAAGGCGTCCGTGCAGGTGGTGGGCGGCCTCAGCGCGGCGCAGGCCGTCGTCTTGGCTCGCAAAGGGCTGCGCGCCTTCGTCATCAGCGGTAATCTCGGTCTGCCAGACGGCAAGTCGCGCTACGGCCTGCCGGGCGACGAGATCGAACGACACATCCGCGATTTCATTGACCAGGTTTCCGCCGCCGGTTGAACGGGCCGCTCACGCTCGTGGCGGCTCACCAGGTCGAAAACTTCCGTTCGACTGCCTTGAGGAAACGGCTGCGCCGCTCAGGCGTCGTGTGATCCATGTCATAACAGGCGAGATAGTCGCAGCGCGCGCCCGGGGCGCAATTGAGCCGCATGGACCGTTTGAGGAACCGGCGTGGCGGGTCGCCCATCAGAAAGGTCGTCCAGCGGGCGCCGCCATAGGTGCAAACCGCGCCGAGCCGTTTGATGTTGTGCAGGGAAGGCGCATAAGCACCGTCATCCATCAAATTGAAGCTGACGCCCGGCAGGAACACTTTGTCGACGAAGCCCTTGAGGATCGCCGGGAAGCCCATGTTCCAGACCGGAAAGGAAAAGATGAGCGCATCGGCTTTGAGCAGGCGGTCGACATATGGGCCGACGCGGCCTCGATTGCCCGGGATATCGTAATAGTCGATGCGGTCCTGCCGGGTCATCACTGGATCGAACCCTTCGACATTGAGGTCGCAATCGTCGACCTCGTAGCCGCGGGCCCGCAAGGTCTCAACGACCGTCCCGTGCAGGCTGGCGCCGAAACTCGTCTCCACGGGATGGGCGAAAAGGACCAGCACGCGCACTAGGGTTTCTCCGTTCTGCCATGGGCCCAGCATATCGGTTTCGTCACGCCGGATCCTGAGCGGAACACACCGCGGACTCGACTTGGCCGCTGTAATCCGCGCTGCGCTTTAAACATCGTCTTTATTCTGGCAATCAACAGTAACGCACGACCGTTTTATTGAGCAACTGAGGTTGCACCAAGTTCCAACAAACAAATGCCTAGAACGATTGTGACAGCGTGAGAACAAAAGTCCAATTCATGCTGCGGCGCACACGATAAATTGTGACAAATCGTTGACATTACACCGTCTAAACGTTGACCTTCGCGAACGTAAAAGAATTTTTTTGCGCAATGACACGTTGAGAACAAATTCGATTGGCATAAGATGCGTCACGGCCAAGCGAGAAGGAACGCTGCCCATGATCATCCGCGAGATCGTCCGGACCTGCTCCAATCCGCACGTCGCGCATGCGGCTGTCGCCTCCATCGGGGGTGATTTCGCACGACGTATCACGCATGACGCTGCGAAGCGGAACCTCACCAGCGGCCTGTTCGCTGCCGGCCTCGTTCGCCGCTTCTCGCGTCATGCCGGCGAACGCGATTGGGAGGGGGTCGGGGAAGCGACCCGCGGCGCCGATCAGCCCATCCTTTCCGGCCTGAAATACATTCTCGAACACGGTGTCGAATTGGACGAAAGCGACGCCGATTCCGAGATGGGCTGGCTTGCTGCAGCGCCATTGGCCTCCTGCTGCAAGGCTTGGCGGCACTGATAGACGGGATCGCCGCCCCTAAGACTTCGCGCCTGATGGTCCGCTCCAGCTTGTGAGCGCTACCGCGGCGGAGCACAATGCCAGCCCATGTATCTCGGGCTTGACTGCGGAACCTCCGGGCTCAAGGCGCTTCTGACCGACGACCGCGGCGAGCCCGTCGCGAGCGCCACCAGGGGCTATTCTCCCGACCGTCCGCGCCCCGGTTGGTCGGAACAGAATCCCGACGACTGGGCGAATGCGATGGCGGGCGCGATCGCCGACCTTAGAAACAGCGCGGGCAAGGCGCTGGGCGCCGTGAAAGCGGTCGGCTTCTCTGGCCAGATGCACGGCGCGGTGCTTCTTGATCGCGCTGACAAGCCGATCCGCCCGGCGATCCTGCACAATGACGGACGCGCTTTTCACGAGGCGGACGAACTGGCGCGCGACTACACTGGCCTGGCGCAAGTCGTGGGCGTGAAGCCGATGCCCGGCTTCACCGGGCCGAAGCTCAAATGGATCGCGAGGAACGAGCCCAGCGCCCGCCGTCTCGTCGACGCGCTCCTGTCGCCGAAGGATTATTTGCGCCTCAAGCTCAGCGGCGAACGCGCGTCGGACATGAGCGACGCGGCTGGGACCTGGCTCCTCGATGAGGCCCGGCGAGA
>DATCEJ010000568.1:0-3895 GCA_036510135.1 Roseiarcus sp.
TATAGGCCCAATAGGTCTCATAGCCGGGTCTGAGCGCGAGCGCCGGGCCGAGTCTTTCGGACTGCGTGTTCATCCACAACTGGCTGATTTGTTCGCTCGTCAATTCGCCGTTGCGGCGTTCCAGATGGACAGCGCGCTCGAACTTGTAGAACGCAATCTGGCGCGCCGCCGTGTTGAGCATGTCCTCGACCTTGGACGCCAGCATCGCCTTGCGCTCAGTCAGATCCTTCGTCGTGGTGAGCATCGAGCGGAAGGTCAGCATTTCGCCGAACACCGAGGCGGTTTCGGCAAGCGTGAGCGGCGTCGGCGCCATGAGCGGGCCGTTGACGCCAGCGAGCACCTGATGGACGCCGTGGCCGAGTTCGTGCGCGAGCGTGGTCACGTCCCGCGCCTTGCCGAGGAAATTGACCAGAATGTAGGGATGGGAGGACGGCGTCGTCGGGTGCGCAAATGCGCCCGGGGCCTTGCCCGGCCTGACCGGCGCATCGATCCAGCCTTCATCGAAAAAACGCCGGGCGATATCGCCCATGCGCGACGAAAACGCGCTATAGGCGCCGAGCACCATGTCGCGCGCAGTCTCCCACTTGTAGACGCGCCGCGGCGTGTTCGGCAGCGGCGCGTTGCGGTCCCAATGATCGAGCTGCGCCTTGCCGAACCAGCGGGCTTTTAGCGCATAATAGCGATGCGTGAGCCTCGGATAGCCGTCCGTGACCGCCGTAACGAGCGCCTCGACAACCTCAGGCTCGACGCGATTGGCGAGGTGACGCGAATCGGCGACGTCTTTGAACTTCCGCCAGCGATCGGAAGTCTCCTTGTCCTTGGCCAGCGTGTTGGTGATGAGCGTGAAGAGACGCAAATTGGCGCCGAGGGTGGCGGCCAGCGCGTTGGCCGCCGTTTCCCTGATTTTCGCGTCCGGATCCATGAGCTTGCCGAGGAGCGGCTCGAGCGTCAGGCTCTCGCCTTCGAAATCGAACCTGAGCGACGCCATCGTATCGTCGAACAAACGGTTCCACGCCGCGGCGGCGCTGACCGACTTGTCGAGGAACAAGCGTTCGAGGTCGTCGGCAAGCTGGTGCGGCTTCTCCTTGCGGATGTCTTCGAGCCACGGGCGATAATGGCCAAGCGCCGGCGCCGCCATGGCGGCATTCAATTTGGAATCGTCGAGGCGATTGAGCTCCAGCTCGAAGAACAGCACGTCGCCGGCAAGCGCAGTCACGCGCTCCTGGGCGTCGCCGTAGAATTTCGCGATTGCGGGGTTGCTGGTGTCGGAAGCGTAGAGCAGCGACGCATAAGCCATGATGCGGCCGATCAAATCCTGCAGCGACTCGTAGGCTTTGACCGCTGCGGCCAGCCTCTCGCCCGCACCGGGATGGTCCGCAATATCCGCGATCTTGCCACGATACGCTCCGGCGAAGAGTTTGGCTTGCCTCTCGGCGCGCTCGAGATCGGCGGCGAACCTGGGTGAGTCCATGCCCTCGTACAAATCCTGAAGGCGCCATTCCGGCAGCGCGCCAAGATCCGGCAGGGCAGGGGGCGCCGACAAAGCGGCTTCGGGAGAAAAAGCGGCCTGGGGGGAATGGAACTTCGAATTCATCAATCAAGCCTCTGCATTAGACTGCCGCTAACGCTGCATGGGATTTTGCGCCGAGAAAGCGGCGCTTTTGTCGACACATTGGGTCGGAACGGGACGTCATTAACATCGCATTTACCGTGATGCCACAATGTGGCGCAATGCGCGGCTCAAAGGCCGCCACGGGGGACGATGACCGCTCTCATACTCATTGTTGATGACGATCCTATTCAGCGGCGCTTGCTCGAGGCTATGGCCAGGCGCTTTGGCTACAATGCCGAATGCGTCGAATCGGGCGAGGCTGCGCTCGCACGTCTCGAGGCGCGCGATCGGCCGCCGATCAATCTCCTGATCCTCGATCTCGTCATGCCCGATCTCGACGGCATGGGAGTCCTGGCGCGGATGCGTCAACGCGAGATCGCCATCCCCGCGATCGTCCAGACGGCGCATGGCTCGATCGAGGTCGTCATCTCCGCGATGCGCGCGGGCGCGACGGACTTCGTCGTTAAGCCGGTCGGCGCCGAACGCCTGCAGGTGTCGATCAAGAACGCGCTGCGCGTCGACGCGCTCGAGGACGAACTCAGGCGAGCCACGCGGCGCAACGCCGGCGAACTCAGTTTCCTCGACATCGTCACCCGCGCGGAATCGATGGCGCGCACCGTCCGCCTCGCCGAGCGCGCCGCCAAGTCGAACATACCTGTTCTGATCGAAGGCGAGTCTGGCGTCGGCAAGGAATTGATGGCGCGCGCGATCCAGGGCGGCTCCGACCGGCGCGGCAAACCCTTCATCATCGTCAATTGCGGCGCGCTGCCCGCGACGCTGGTCGAATCCATCCTCTTCGGGCATGAGAAGGGCTCCTTCACTGGCGCCACCGACAAGCATATGGGCAAGTTCGCGGAGGCCAACGGCGGGACGCTGTTCCTGGACGAGATCGGCGAACTGCCGCCCGAAACTCAGGTCAAGCTGTTGCGCGCGCTGCAGGAGGGCGAGATCGATCCCGTCGGCTCGCGGCGACCGGTCAAGGTCGATTTCCGGCTCGTCTCGGCGACCAACAAGAACCTGATCGAACTCGTCAAGGCGGGCCGTTTCCGCGAGGATCTTTTCTATCGCCTCAACGTGTTCCCGATCTCCATTCCGCCGTTGCGCGCCAGGCTCTGCGACGTGCAGGACCTCGCCGTGCGCTTTCTCGCCCGCTTCTGCGTCGAAGAGGGCAAGCGCATTCGCGGGCTGGCCAATGACGCGCTCGCGCTGCTCACCACCTATGATTGGCCGGGAAATGTCCGCCAGCTCGAGAACGCCATGTTTCGGGCCGTGGTCTTGGCCGATGGCGACGAACTGACGGTCGCCGAGTTTCCGCAGATCGCGGCTCAGGTCGAGGGCTACGATGTGCGCATTCCGCCGGCCCCGCCCCCGATCGCCGCCGACCCGGCGGCTTCCATCGGTTTCCGGCCCGCCGCTCACGACCACCGCGATCCGCATTCGCTGAGAATGATCAGCGACAGCGGCGACGTGCGGACGCTGGAGGAGATCGAAACCGAGGTCATTCGCTTCGCGCTCTCGCATTATCGCGGCCAAATGTCGCAAATGGCGCGCAAGCTCGGCATCGGGCGCTCCACGCTCTACCGCAAGATGAAAGACATCGGGATCGCCGATGATGACATGCTCGGCGACGCTGCGGCATAATGGGGGCGAAGCGGCGGCCGATTTCCATGTCAAAGATATCTGCTCAACCTCGTCCTGAGGAGCGCAGCCTTAGGCGAAGCGTCTCGAAGGACGCTCCAGCGAGCGCGAGCGGCGCGTCAACTGGACCATTCTTCGAGACGCCTTGCTTTCGCGCGGCTCCTCAGAATGAGGTCCGCAGGCGCACCGCGAGCACGTTTGCGCGTGGAGCGTGGCGCCGGCTCCTGCTGGGGGGCATGAGCGCCGTCACACTCGCATGCGCCGCCAGCCTCGCCTGGGCCGATCCTTTGCCGTATCTCTCGCCTGAGGCGCCGCCGAGCTTCGGCGACCTTGCCGACGCCAGCCCATTGGTCGCCGTGTTCACCGCCGCGCGCGGCGCTCGAGATCCGGCGCTGGACGTCGGCGTGTTAGCCGAGCCGAAGTTTGGTCTCGCGTCAGCCACTGAAAGCGCGCCGGTGGAGCGCCCCTCGGCGCCATCTACGGGTGCGCCTGAACAGGCGCCAGCCCCTCGGGACATCCAGCCTCCGCTCGTCTACGACCCAACCGCCGGTCCTTCGCTATCGCCAGTGCAAAGCGCGCTCCAGGCCGCGCTATGGCGGCTCGTCGCGCGTGACGATCACCGCAATCCTCTTGGCTCAGGCGACT
>DATCEJ010000569.1:0-5588 GCA_036510135.1 Roseiarcus sp.
CACGTCAAACCTGAGCCTTATGAGGCTCTCCACCAAATAGAAGGGCGTGGTCATGCCGGCGCTGACGCTCGGATCGACTCGGCCGGTCAGCGGTAGAAGCGGCCACAAGACGCCGAAAACGAGCACGAGCGCGAGCGCCCAGACGAAATCGGGTATGGCGAGCAAAAGCCCGTTGACCGCGTCGATGACTGGCTCCGCCCATGTCCGCCGCGTCATTGCGCCGACAATCGCGACGGCGCCGCCGACGATTACCGCGAATTCGAGCGCGGCGGCCGCAAGCTCGAGCGTTGCAGGCAGCCGCTCGCCAAGGAGCGCAAGAACGTCGCGGTGCAGCGAGATCGAGGTTCCGAAGTCGCCGCGCAGCGCATAGCGAACCCAAACGGCAAACTGCGACAGGAGACTGCCGTCGAGCCCGTAATGCGCCCGGAGCGCCGCGATATCCGCCTGGCTTGCGCCAGGCGAGATCATCATCGCTATGGGATCGCCGGGCACGACCCGAAGAAGAACGAAAACGACGATCGCAACACCCGCGAGCGTAACAAGCGCCACCAGGAGACGCCGGAGGATCGCAAGCGCGATCATCGCTTCGTCACATTCCCACCAAATCCCGAGGGCGATCGCGCCTGATGCGATCGCTTTCCGGCCGCTCAGGTCGCCGGCGACACCAGCGTCGGCTGCAAAGCGCCGGACTTGTTCGGAATGACCTTGAGGTCCGACTTGTAAACGATGGGCTGGACATATTGCAGGAGTGGAATGACATAGCCCTGTTCGGCGATGTAGGCGTCGACTGCCTTCCAACCGTCGATGCGCTTCTTCTCATCTTTCTCGCCCCAGAGCGGGCCGATCTTGGCGTCGAGATCGGCGGTCTTCCAGGCCGAATGCGGCGAGGGGCCAAACATGGCAAAGCCAGTCGAGGTCGTCGGATCGCCGATCGCGTCGCCCCAGTTGTAAAAGGCCGCGGGCGCGAGCTTGTGCGTGGTTCTGAGCTCGAAGTGCTTGGCGATTTCATAGACCTCGATATCCGCTTCGATTCCGACCTTGCGCCACATGCCGACGATCGCCTGGATCATCTCGTAGTCTTTCGGCTTGAAGCCGCGAGTCGTCTGGATCGTGAACTTGACCGGTTTCTCCGGCGAGTAGCCTGAGGCGGCGAGCAGTTCGGCCGCCTTCTTGGGGTCATAAGGCGTCTTGATCGAGGGATCGAAGGCCGAATATTCCGGCGCTTCCAGCGTATCGATCGGCACGCCATAGCCGTGCAACAGCCGCTCGACGATCGCCTTCTTGTCGATCGCCATGATCGCGGCGAGCCGCACGTTCTTGTCGAGCATCGGCTCTTTGTTGGTGATGAAGATCATGCCGATGTCCGAAATCGGCGTCGCCACGCCCGAGAGGCCTTTGACTGTCTTCAGGCGATCGAACTCCTCGTACGGAACTTCGAGCGTGACGTCGGAAGAACCGGACTCGATCTCGGCCACGCGCGTCGTGGCGTCGGGCACGAACTTGAAGATCACGGTCTCGAAGGCCGGCTTATCGCCCCAATAATGGGGATTGGCCTTCAGCCTGAGGAAGGCGTTGCCCTGGTATTCGTCGACCATATAGGGGCCTGAGCCAATCGGCTTTTTCTCGAAGCCTTCCGCCCCGACCTTCTCGTAATAGGCCTTGGGCAGGACATAGCCGGTGAGGAACGCCATCCACATGAAGAAGGTCGGCTCGTAACGGATGGCGTCCGCATTGATCCGGTTCCCGTCGATCTTGTAATTCCCGGCAGTCGACCAGATGAACGAAATGGGATTGGCGCTGTCTTTCGCGCCGGCGCGTTCAAGCGACCAGACGACATCCTCGGGCGTGAGCGGCGACCCGTCCGACCATTTGACGTCGGGGCGAACGTCCATCCAGAGTTTCGTCTTGTCGTCGTTCCAGCCCCACGCGGTGAGGATCCCGGGCTTGAGCGTGAGATCCGGCGCCTGCCCGATATATTGATCGAAGATGGAGCGATAGATCGCCTGGATGCTTGGATTGACAGCGGAGGCGCCGTCGGTCGGATCGAACGAGGGCAGGTTGACGTTAAAGGCGATGGTGAGCGTGTCCTTGCCGGCCGCCCGAACGGCGCCCGCTTTTAGCAGATCGGTGAGAAACGCGCCTGCGCCAAGCGCCAGGGTTTGGCGCCGAGTGACCTCCATCATGCATGACCTCCCAATTCAGCCGAGCCGTCGGTCTCATGTCTCGCGGCTTCGCATTTTGCGCGCCACTTCCAGCGGACCGTTAATCGCAACGCTAGCAAAGTGGAATTGGCGAGGCAAGGCATGGCCAGCGCAATTGTATGAGGCGGAATTTATATGCGCGTACGCAATTCCAGGCTCGGCCACGCCTTTTCCGTGGGCATGGCCACGTCGTTGACACTGCAGGAGCCGCTAAATATGCTCATGCAAATAAATACCTGAAGGGAGCGAGCCGATGGCGGAAAGGTCCTTCGAGCGCGAAGTTCAGGACTTGCGACTTCAAGCTGGCGAGATCTTTCGCGGCGAAGGCATTCTCGCGATTACCAAAGCCCTGCTTCAATCCGGCGTGTCTTACGTCGCCGGATATCAGGGCGCGCCGATCTCGCACCTTATGGACGTGCTCGCCGACGCCAGGGACGTGATGAGCGACCTCGGCGTCCATTTCGAGACGTCCGCTTCCGAAGCCGCCGCCGCTGCGACGCTCTCGGCTTCGGTCATGTATCCGGTGCGCGGCGCGGTGACCTGGAAATCGACCGCGGGCACGAATGTCGCGGCCGATGCGCTTTCGAACCTCGCTTCGAGCGGCGTCACCGGCGGCGCGCTGATCGTCATCGGCGAGGATTATGGCGAGGGCTCCTCGATCATGCAGGAGCGCAGCCACGCCTATGCGATGAAGTCGCAGATCTGGCTCCTCGATCCGCGCCCCGATCTGACGACGCTTGTGCGCATGGTCGAGGAAGGCTTCGAGCTATCCGAGGCCTCGAACTCGCCGGTCATGCTCGAAGTGCGCATTCGCACCTGTCACATGCACGGGCAATTCGTCGCCAAGGACAACAAGAAGCCTGCCTTCACGCTTCGCGAGGCTTTGGAAAATCCGTCGCGCGACGTCAACCGCATCGTGCTTCCGCCTGCGTCATTCATGCAGGAGAAGGAGAAGCTCGAGAAGCGCTGGCCAGCCGCGGTCGAGTTCATCAAGAGTCGCAAGCTCAACGAATTCTTTGGCCCCAGGCAAGGCGCTGTCGGAATCATTGTTCTCGGCGGGCTCTTCAACGGCGTGCTTCGCGCGCTGCAGCAATTGGGCCTCGCCGATGTCTACGGCGAGACCTCGATCCCGGTCTATGTTCTCAACGTCGCCTACCCGATCATCGACGACGAGATGGTCGAATTCTGCCTTGGCAAGTCAGCGGTGCTGATGGTCGAAGAAGGCGCGCCCGACTATCTCGAGCAGGCGCTGAACACGCTGCTCCGTCGCCGCGACATCCAGACGAGGATTGCGGGCAAGGACGTCCTGCCGATGGGCGGCGAATATACCGCGCCGGTCGTGGTCACGGGCGTACGCGCTTTTCTTCTCGCTCATGCGCCCGAGCTTTTGCGCAACCAGCCGCCGATTCCCGATCCGGCGCCGATTCTCGCGCACGAAAAGGTCAAGGCGCTCGCCAAGGCGGTGCCGCCGCGGCCCCCCGGCTTTTGCATCGGCTGCCCCGAGCGCCCGATCTTCGCCGCGATGAAACTGGTCGAGAAAGAGCTTGGGTCCCATCACATCTCGGCCGACATCGGCTGCCATCTGTTCTCGATCCTGCCGCCCTTCAACCTCGGCACGACGACGATGGGCTACGGCCTCGGGCCCGCCTCCGCCTCCGCCTTCAATGTGAAGTCGGACAAACGCGTGATTTCGGTCATGGGCGACGGCGGCTTCTGGCACAACGGCCTCGCCTCCTCGATCAGCAACGCCGTGTTCAACAAGCAGGACGGCGTCACCCTGATCGTCGACAACTTTTATTCCGCCGCGACCGGCGGGCAGGACATTCCCTCGTCAAGGGCGCTAAACCCGCGTCGAAAGACGAACAATTCCATCGTCGATGCGGTCAAGGGCGTCGGCGCGACCTGGGTCAGGCAGATCGACCGCACCTATGACGTCGCCAAAATGCGCGACACGCTGCGCGAGGCGTTGACGACCAAGACCGAAGGCCCGAAGATCATCGTCGCCTCCTCCGAATGCATGCTGAACAAGCAGCGGCGCGTGCGGCCTCTCTTTGCGAAGAGCGTCGCGGCCGGCGAGCGCATGGTGAAGGAGCGCTTCGGTGTCGACGAGGCCATCTGCTCCGGCGATCACGCCTGCATACGCCTCTCCGGCTGTCCATCGCTGTCGCTGAAGCACACCGACGATCCGCTCAAGGACGATCCGGTCGCCGCGGTGGATAATGAATGTGTCGGCTGCGGCAATTGCGGCGAGGTCGCGGAGGCCGCTGTCCTCTGTCCTTCCTTCTACCGCACCGAGATCATCTTCAATCCCAGCCGCTGGGACCGCCGGCTCGCCGCTTTCCGCGAGCGCGTCATCGGCTGGCTGCAGCGGCGCCGCGAAGCCCGCCGGATCGCCTTTGCGTAAGACATGGTCTGTGCGGATTGCGATTGGGTCGCGTTCCCTTCTCCCTCGGGGAGAAGGTGGCGGGCGAAGCCCGTCGGATGAGGGAGTCGCTCGGAAAAGCGCGCTGGCTCGCGCGAACCCTCACCCCCGACCCCTCTCCCGTAGGAGAGGGGAGATGCGCTGTCGGCAACCGCAATGAATGAAGCCGCCCCGATCCGTCCGCCGGTCTCGCTCGACAAGCCGCTGACCATCGCCATTCTCGCCATGGGCGGGCAGGGCGGCGGGGTGCTCGCGGACTGGATCGTCGAGGTCGCCGAGCATGTGGGATGGGCGGCGCAATCGACGTCGGTGCCGGGCGTCGCGCAGCGCACCGGCGCGACGATCTATTACATCGAGACGCTGCCGCCGCGTAACGGCGTTGCGCCCGTCTTCTCGCTCATGCCGACGCCGGGCGATGTCGACGTGGTGATGGCGGCGGAGCTCATGGAGGCCGGCCGATCGGTCTTGCGCGGACTCGTGACGCCGGACAAGACGACACTCATCGCCTCGACCCACCGCGCGTATGCGGTGGCCGAGAAGGAGAAGCCCGGCGACGGCGTCGGCGATCCGTTCGTGGTCGTCGATGCGCTCGATTTCGCCGCTCGGCGGACCATTGCCTTCGACATGGAGAAGCTTGCGGTCGAACGTGGCACAATGATCTCCGCCGCGATGCTCGGCGCGCTCGCCGGTTCAGGCGCGCTGCCGTTCGAGCGGTCGGCTTACGAAGACATCGTGCGCAAAGGCGCGCGTGGCGCGAACGCCAGCCTCGCCGCCTTCGCCGACGCCTATGATCGCTCGCGCGCCGGCGAGCGCACGGCGCCGAAGATAGGCCCTGAAAAGCGCCTTGACGAATTGCCGGAGGATGCCGGCCATCCCGAGCTCAACCGCCTTGTCGGGCGCCTTCGGTCAGATCTGCCGGAAAGCGCGCGCCCGCTGGCGTTCGCGGGGCTGAAACGCATCGTCGA
>DATCEJ010000570.1:0-2209 GCA_036510135.1 Roseiarcus sp.
GCGACGATGCGCTCGACGTTGCGCGCCGTGATTCCGCCGCCCGGCATGATCACGATGCGGTCGCCTGCCCGCTTCATGAGCTCGACAATGAGCGGCAGGCCTTCGAGCACAGTCGGCTCCTGGCCCGACGTCAACACGCGATCGACGCCAAGCTCGATCAGCGTCTCGAGCGCGCCGAAGGGCTCAGCGGCGACGTCGAACGCGCGATGGAACGTCACCGAGAGGGGTCGGGCAAGCGCGACCAATTCGCGCGTTCGCACCGCCTCGATTTCGCCCGCCGCCGTCAACAGGCCGATAACGACGCCGTCGGCGCCTTCCGCCTTGGCGGTTTCGATGTCGGCCCGCATGGCCGCGAACTCATCATCATTGAACAGGAAGTCCCCACCGCGCGGCCTGATCATCACGTTGAGGTCGATGCCGGAAACCTTCCGCGCCTGACGGATCATGCCGAGGCTCGGCGTGATGCCGCCCTCGAGGAGGTCGGCGCAGAGTTCGACGCGTTGAGCGCCCGCATGCCTGGCGGCGCGCACACCCGCGACAGAATCCACGCATATCTCGCAGATCATGGACGCTCCCCGATCCCCGGTTAACGCCGCCTCGTCCGGTCAGGCCTTGACCTGCAGAATGGCCTCGATCTCGACCATGATGCCATTTGGCAGCGAACCCATGCCAACGGCGGAGCGCGCATGGCACCCGACGTCGCCAAACACCTCGACCAGAAGGTCGGAGCAACCGTTGATGACCTTGGGATGGTCTCCGAAGGCTGGCTCGGCGTTGACCATGCCGAGGAGCTTGACCACGGCCTCGACGCGCGAAAGCTCGCCGAGCGCGGCCTTGGCGACCGCAAGCAATTGCAGCCCCGTGAGGCGCGCCGCTTCGTAGCCCTGCTCGATCGAGGCGTCCTTGCCGAGACGGCCGACTATGAAACTGCCGTCCGGGCGCTTCGGCCCTTGCCCGGAAAGGTAGAGAAGATTGCCCGCCAGGCGATAGGGCACGTAGTTGGCCTGCGGCGTGGGAACGGCGGGAAGCGTGAGGCCGAGCGCGGCAAGCCGCTCTTCTGGCGTTTTTATCGTCATGGGCGGGGTCATCCTTGAAAGACAGGTGGAGAATAAGACAGGCTCAAGCTTCCGCCAATCGCCCGTTCATGACAATGCCATGCGCGGAAAGCCGCGTTTGGCCAGTGAGGCGCTCGCCAGTCGAATCCACATAATCGAAGTCGCCCGTTTCGAGCTTGAGCAGCGAAGCGTCACCCGCCGCGCCGGGCTTCAATGTTCCGAGATCGCTGCGGCCGAGCGCTTTCGCCGGCGCCTCCGTCGCCGCCCGCACCGTGTCCACGAGCGGATGGCCGAGGCAAAGAAACTTCGACATTGTCGTCAGGAGATCGAACGCCGGCCCGTCGATGCAGAGCGCATGCACGTCGCTCGATATGCAGTCAGGCGCAAAGTTGTTGGCGAGCATCGTGCGCGCGGTCTTGAACGCGAACGATCCCATGCCGTGGCCGATGTCGAAAATGATTCCGCGCTTGCGCGCTTCGATCACCGCCGGGCGCACGCCGCCCTCAGGCGTCGTCGGATTGTTGGGGAACGGGCGGAAGCAATGGGTGAGAATGTCGCCCGGCCTCAAACGCTCGAGCACCTCCTCGAGCGTCGGCGGAGGAACGTCGATATGCGCCATGAGGGGCAAGCCCGCTTCTTCGGCCACTTTAAGCGCGATATCGAGCGGCACGGTCCCCGAATTCTGCGACGCGTGGAAGCCGACTCGGACTTTGATGCCGCCGATCGTGTCGCGGTTCGCAAGCGCGACCTCGACCGCGTCGATCGGCGCCATGAGCCTGAGGTCGCCGCTTTCTCCCACCATTATCCGCTTGGAAAAGCCATAAATGCCGGCGAAGGAGACGTTGAGAAGGGCAATGATCCGAACGGGTGACGGCTTGATCACGTGCTCGAGAAAGCCCGGATAATTGCCTGGGCCGGCGCTTCCCGTATCGACGAGCGTCGTGCAACCGCCTCGCGCGAGAATGAGCGGATCGACGCCGAGCGACGTGCCGCCCCAATAGACATGCGTGTGAAGGTCGATCAGTCCCGGCGTGACGATGCGCCCCCCGACGTCGCGAACCGCTTTGCCATCAAGGCCCGCTGCAAGCTCAGCCACGCGACCATCGCGGAAACCGACATCCATGACGGAATCGATTCCCTGGGACGGATCGATG
>DATCEJ010000571.1:0-4793 GCA_036510135.1 Roseiarcus sp.
ATGATGGCCGAGCTCGAGCGCTTTTCCCCCGAGACCCTGTTCAAGGCATGGCTGCCTATCGCCGGCATGAACGCCGACTGGCTCCAGGAGTTTTTCAAGCGCGCATCCCCGAAGTGAAGGGCAGGCCCTGACCGGCACGAAAGTCGTCACTTTTCGTCGCCTATGTTCGTGTTTTGCCCTTCCGGACTCCGC
Organism: Roseiarcus sp.; assembly: GCA_036510135.1. GTDB lineage: Bacteria > Pseudomonadota > Alphaproteobacteria > Rhizobiales > Beijerinckiaceae > Roseiarcus. Next base: position 193 of record DATCEJ010000571.1, read on the forward strand.
GGGCCCCTCCTACCTTAGCGACAAGCCGCGAAATCGTGGCAATCCACTTGTATGGGCTTGGCTCACGTCGCTTCGGGGCGCGGGCTAGCGCCGAAGGGGTCAACGCATGAACTTGGAGAAATACACCGAGCGGGCGCGCGGCTTCGTCCAGTCCGCGCAGTCGCTGGCGCTTCGTGAGGGGCATCAGCAATTCACGCCCGAGCACGTGCTCAAGGTGCTTCTGGACGACGAGGAGGGCTTGGCCGCCGGGCTGATCGACCGCGCGGGCGGGAACTCTCGCCAGGCGCTGAGCGAGGTCGAAGCCGCCCTCGCCAAGCTGCCCAAGGTCGAAGGGTCGGGAGCTGGGCAGCTCTATATGGCGCCGATGACGGCGCGCCTGTTCGACAATGCCGAGAAGATCGCCCAGAAGGCGGGTGACTCGTTCGTCACCGTTGAGCGCCTTTTGCTCGCGCTGGCGATGGAGAAGGGGTCGCAGGCCGCCAAGATTCTGGCGAACGCCGGCGTCTCGGCGCAGAGCCTCAACGCGGCGATCAACGACATCCGCAAGGGCCGCACGGCCGACTCGGCGAGCGCCGAGAACCAGTATGACGCGCTGAAGAAATACACGCGCGACCTGACGGACGCTGCGCGCAACGGCAAGCTCGATCCCGTGATTGGCCGCGACGAGGAGATCCGCCGCACCGTCCAGGTGCTGTCGCGGCGCACCAAGAACAATCCGGTGCTGATCGGCGAGCCCGGCGTCGGCAAGACGGCGATCGTCGAAGGCTTGGCGCTGCGCATCGTCAACGGCGACGTGCCGGAATCGATGCGCGACAAAAAGCTTCTCGCTCTAGACATGGGATCGCTCATCGCTGGGGCGAAATATCGCGGCGAGTTCGAGGAGCGCCTGAAAGGCGTGCTTAACGAAGTCACCGCGGCCGCAGGCGGCATCATCCTGTTCATCGACGAGATGCACACCCTCGTCGGGGCCGGCAAGGCCGACGGCGCGATGGACGCGTCGAACCTCTTGAAGCCCGCATTGGCGCGTGGCGAATTGCACTGCGTCGGCGCAACCACGCTCGACGAATATCGCAAGCACGTCGAGAAGGATGCGGCGCTGGCGCGGCGGTTCCAGCCGGTGTTCGTCTCCCAGCCCACGGTCGAGGATACGATTTCGATCCTGCGCGGCCTCAAGGAGAGATACGAGGCCCATCACGGCGTTCGCATCACCGATCCGGCGATCATCGCCGCGGCCACGCTATCCGATCGCTACATCGCCGACCGCTTTCTCCCGGACAAGGCGATCGACCTTATCGACGAAGCTGCGGCCCGCCAGCGGATGCAGGTCGATTCCAAGCCAGAGGAGCTGGACGAGTTCGACCGGCGCATCATGCAGCTCAAGATCGAGCAGGAGGCGCTGAAGAAGGAGACCGACGCGGCTTCGAAGGATCGCCTCAAGAAGCTCGCCGGCGAGCTTGCGGACCTGCAGGAGAAGTCCGACGCGCTGACCGCCCGCTGGAAGGCCGAGAAGGATAAGCTTGGCCAGGCCGCCAGGCTCAAGGAAGAGCTCGAGGCAGCGCGCAACGCGCTAGCCCAGGCGCAGCGCAAAGGCGATTACGCGGAAGCCGGCCGGATCACCTATGGCACGATTCCCGAGCTCGAAAATAAACTCCAGGACGCAGAGAGCCAGGGCAACAGCGTGCTGGTTGACGAAGCGGTGACCGCGAGCCACGTCGCCCAAGTCGTGTCGCGTTGGACCGGCGTCCCGGTCGACAGGATGCTCGAAGGCGAGCGCGAGAAACTCCTCAAGATGGAGGAAGAGATCGCGCGTCGCGTCGTCGGGCAGCGCGAGGCGGTGGTGGCGGTCTCGACCGCGGTCCGGCGCGCTCGCGCTGGCCTGCAGGACCCGAACCGGCCGATCGGCTCGTTCATGTTTCTGGGGCCGACGGGCGTCGGCAAGACGGAGCTCACCAAGGCGCTCGCGTCCTTCCTGTTCGACGACGACAGCGCGCTCGTGCGCATCGACATGTCCGAATACATGGAGAAGCACTCGGTCGCCCGGCTCATCGGCGCGCCTCCTGGTTATGTCGGCTATGAGGAAGGCGGAGCGTTGACCGAAGCCGTGCGGCGGCGACCCTATCAGGTCGTGCTGTTCGACGAGATCGAGAAAGCGCATCCGGACGTGTTCAACGTCCTGTTGCAGGTGCTCGACGATGGACGGCTCACTGACGGTCAGGGGCGCACTGTCGATTTCCGCAACGTGCTCATCATCATGACTTCCAACCTCGGCTCCGAGTATCTCGTCAACCTTCGGGAAGGCGAAGACACGAAGGCTGTCGAGAAGGAGGTGATGGGCGTCGTGCGCGGCCATTTCCGACCCGAGTTCCTGAACCGCGTCGACGAGATCATCCTCTTCCATCGCCTGCGGCGCGAGGACATGAGCGAGATCGTCGACATCCAGCTCAAGCGCCTGAACAGGCTGCTCGAGGACCGCAAGATCGGGCTCAGCCTCGACGCCAAGGCGCGGCAATGGCTCGCCGACAAGGGGTACGATCCGACTTATGGCGCGCGTCCGTTGAAGCGCGTGATCCAGAAATGGGTGCAGGACCCGCTGGCGCAGATGCTGCTCGCGGGTGAACTGGCCGACGGGTCCACGATCAAGCTCGGCGCCTCGCAGGGCCGCCTCACGATCAACGGCAAGGAGGTCGGCGGCGAGGCCGACGCGTCCTCGCAGGCGCAAGCCTCGTCGGTCGTGCAGTTCCCGAAGGCCTGATCGGTGAGGCCAAAATACGCTCCGACGTCCGGGCGCCCTGCTGGCGGCCACGGCCGTCGCCAGAGCGCAAGACGATCGGCTGATCGGAATTGCCGCTCATGACCAACGGTGTCGGTCGGTTTCTCGGCGGATCTCCGGCGATGGTCGCGCTACGACTGATCGTCGTCTCGTTCGTCGTCGGGATCGTTCTCGTGACTTTCGGCTTCGACCCGGCGACCTTGTTTGCCGAGGCGATCCGCGCCGCAAGACAGATCGTCGAACTTGGATTTGGCGACTTAAGCCAGGTTGGGCGCATTCTGCTGACCGGGGCGATGGTGGTCGTCCCCGTCTGGCTCGTGCTACGGGTGCTCGATTCCAGGCGGTAGGCGATCTCGTTTGGAGAATGAGGTCGGCAGGCGCATTTGATGGCGTAGGCTTGACGCGCCTGCGCCGTGCTGATCCTTTACGCTGGGCGTGTTCATACACGGGGCAAATGTAAATGGCATTCTCTCATCCCCTCGCCAGGGTCGCCAAAGTGTGGACCGCGAAGACTCATGACGGCGCCGAGCAGCGCGTCCTGGTCATCGTCACCACGATCCCACTTGAGCCGGGCGACAAGGGTTATAAGAAATCCTTGGTCGAGCGACTCTCGAGCGCCGCGCGCGACTATCTGGCCGATTCGAACGAAGCCGCTTTGTTCCTGCTGGTGAACCGGGCGAGGGACTGGAGCGGCGCCAAGGCTTGAAGCGCTATCTCACGCCTCCACAATTCGGCGAGGCTCGCCATCCGTCAGCGCCGAAACGGGCGCTTCTCATCAACATGGACTGTGATAGATTACGCGGAGATTCGCGGCGTCAGAGGGGCATCGAAGCTCCCGTCGTTGCGTGGGCCAGGAATTGGGGACGGACGCCATGACCAACACATCGGTATTAGGGCTCGGGCCCAGCGCGGGCATCGCGCCGCTTAAGGGCAAATGGGGCTGGATCGTCGCCCTCGGCGTGGTCTACCTCGTCGCTGGCGTGATTGCGCTTGGCAGCGTCGTCATGGCGACGGTGGCGACAGTCTACGTTGTCGGAATCATGATGATCGTCGCGGGCGTTTTCGAGGTCATCCACTCGTTCCAGATCAAGACCTGGGGACGCTTCCTGTTCTGGCTGGCTCTCGGCATCCTCTACATCATCGCCGGGTTCACGGCATTCGACAATCCGCTGCTGACCGCAGTGTGGCTGACGCTCATTCTTGGGGCGGCGCTGGTTGCATCGGGCATCATGCGCGTCTTCCTCGGCTTCAACATGAAGGGCGGGACGCCATGGGGCTGGGTCGTTGCCTCGGGCCTGATCACGCTGCTGCTTGGAATCATCATCCTGATCCATTGGCCGGTCTCCTCGCTCTACGTGCTCGGAATCTTTCTCGGCATCGATCTCGTGTTCGCGGGCGCGAGCTGGATCGGGCTTGGCCTGGGTTTGCGCCAAGCGGCCTGAGGGACAAGACCGCGGGCGCGACGGTGAGGCCGCGCCCAATTTGAGCCGATGCGGGACGCGAGCCTCGCTGCGTTTCGTGACAAGGAGATCGTCGCCGTGCGCTGGTTTTATCTGGCGGTCGTGATTGTGTTTGTCGCGGCGCTGATCATTTTTGCGTTCCAGAACACCGAGAGCGTCAGCATCTCGTTCCTCGCGCTCGGCGCCACATTGCCGCTCGCTCTGCTCGTTTTCATCGTTTATGTTGTGGGCGCGCTGAGCGGCGGTAGTCTCTACGCGCTGTTGCGGCGATCGCTCGCCGGCTCGCGTCGCGCGTGAACGACGGCGAAGTCGTCAGCCCGCGTCGCGCGATCAAGCACAACAGGACGGAGGTAGGGTCGGGTCAGGCTTCG
>DATCEJ010000572.1:0-3542 GCA_036510135.1 Roseiarcus sp.
GAGCGCGACCTGCCAGAGATTGCCAAGTCCGGGCAGGGCAAAACGCAAAACTTGCGGCGCGATAATGCGGCGAAACAACAGCGCCCGATTCATGCCGACGCTGACCGCGGCCTCAAGCTCGCCCCGCGAGATGGCAAGATAAGCGGCGCGGAACACCTCCGCCTGATAGGCGCCCGAGATGACGCCGACGGCGAGCGCGCCGGCCGCAAAGGACGGCACCCCGACGAAGCCCTCGTGACCAAAAGCATTGGCCGTTGCTGTCAGGAAGCTCGAAGTGCCGAAATAGACGAAATAAACGATGAGCAGTTCCGGCAGCCCTCGGAATAGAGCCGCGTAGGCCTGCCCCACGCCGCCCGCGAGCAGTTTTCCAGAGAGCCGCGCCCAAGCGACAAGGCCGCCGATTGCGGCTCCGATGAGGAGGCCGCAGGCGGAGACGAGAAGCGTCACCGCGGCGCCTTCAAGGAGCGCCAGGCCCCAGCCGCCCTCACCGAAGCCGAAGATCGAGAGATCGCCCACCCGGCGCCCCTAGGGAGCGCGCTCCTTCAACGCAAAGCGCGCCGAAAGCCTATGATTGGGGCGTCATGTCGATCTTGAACCACTGCTCCGAAATTTTCTTGACCGTGCCGTCTGCGATCGCCTCGGTAAGCGCCTTGTCGAACTTGGCGGTGAGGTCCGCGTCGCTCTTGCGGATGCCCATTCCTTCGCCGGTCCCGAACACGCCGCCGATCAACTTCGGCCCGACGACAGCCAGTTCGGAAGCGTCGGGCTTGGAGGCTGTCGCCATGTTGGTCGGAAGATCATCAAGCGAGGCGTCGATGCGGCCCGCCTTGAGGTCGAGGTCGCGGTCGTCGGTGGTCTTGTATTCTTTGACGGTCGCGATGTCCTTGAGATACTGGCTGGCGAAATTGGCGTGGGTGGTCGAGACCTGCACCCCGAGCGTCTTGCCCTTGAGCGCCGCCTGCACGCCCTTTATCGCGGCATCGCCGACGGCTCCGGCCGTGTCGAGATTGACGAGCTTGCCAGCGTCGGGAGCCTTGGCGAGCGGGCTGTCCTTCGGCGCGAGGAAAGAGCCGGGCGAAGCGGCGTAGGGCTTCGAGAAGTCGATCTCCTTCTTGCGCTCGTCGGTGATCGACATGCCGTCCATGATGACGTCGAACTTGCCGGCCTTGAGTCCCGGGATCATGCCGTCCCAGTCCTGGGCGATGATCTTGCACTCGAGGCCCGCGCGCTTGCAGAGATCCATCACCAGGTCCGGCTCGAAGCCGACGATCTTGCCACTCGAGTCGGTGAGGTTCCAGGGCTCGTACGCCCCTTCCATGCCGATGACGACGGTCTTCCAGTCCTTGGCGAACGCGGTCGGCGCGAAGGCAAGACCCGCCGCGAGCGCCGCGCCGAGACCCAGCGCTGTCATGAATTTCGATGCCATCGGCCCAACTCCCATGCTTCGCGCCTTATGACCTTGGCCAGCGCGTCGATCACAATTCATACATCGGGCGGGCCGAAATGGAAGCGCGTCCGGCGCCCAAAATCGAGGCCGGCCTGCTTATCAGGCGCCCCGTCGCGCGCTTCGCGGCCGACGGTCATCACGATCCAGGACGGCCCCAGGTTACGCAGCACGGATTTCGAGAGCGGCGGCTTCGCCCTCGCTCGGCGCCAGCGACGACGAGCCCCAACGCGGTCATCGTCTGAGTCGGAAGCTCCGACTGAACGGCAAGCGTAGACGAATTCAGCGCACTGGAAAGTCAAAGACCGAACGCGGGCCGCGCGCCGAGGTCTCTCTCTAACCGGCGAAGCGATCTTCAACAGCGCCGAACTTACGGTTTCGTCGGCGCTGGCGTCGGTGATTGCGCGATCAGCGGCAGATATTCCGATTCGAGAGGGAGTACGAATGGTCTCCCCCCGCCGGGCGTCCACAGGCCGGCAACCGGCAGGGCCGCCAAACGAAAATTCGTGTCCGCGTTGAAAACGCCGGCGCAGAACTGCCGAATGAAATCGGGGTCGGGCGCCGGGGCCCTCGACGAACCGGCGGCCCATGCCTGAAGAGTATAATGAAAGGCCCGCACCTCCGTGACGCGGAGAACGAAGCGAAAGCCATGGAACAGCTCGACAAGCGCGCCTTCGTCGAAAAAAGGCATTGCGAACCTCGGCAGACGACCCCGGCCCGGATCCGGGATCGTGACGGTCGAGGAGAAAAAGAGGAAGCCTCGTGTCGTGTCTGTCTGCGTCACAAGCCCGCTCGACACGGCGGCGTCTCTCGAATCGTCGCGTCCTAAAGGGACAGGCGCCGCCGTCTGGCCACGCGAGCGGCGCGGGCGGCGCAAGACCACGAGCGCGGCGACCGGAACGATGCCGAAGAAAGTGCCCTTGGTCGGCGCGGTCAGTCTGTCGCAACCAAAGAACTTTCGCACCCGCTCCATGGCCGCAGGGGCGCCCCCGATGTTGCAGGCCCGCAGCTCGATGCGATCGACATGTGCCGTTCTTAAGGCCTTCACCCGCTTACAAAGCTCGCGCAAATCAGCGGCGACGCGGAACTCCAACGTGGTCGCCCACCGGACAAGCCACTGCTGATACACATTCTCACCTTGAGCGTCGGTGAAGCCTGCAGGGGGAGTTACGACTGTTGCTCCGGGCGGCCATGGCAGCCCCGAGAAAAAAGATCCCCAACGGGCGAGGACCGCCTTGCGTTCGGCATCGTTCGACCGAGGCATTGCGCGAATCTGATCGTGCGTCGCCTCAAAACCGATCAGCTGATCGATGGTGTCCATCGTCGTGCTGGTTGCGAACACCTGCTGGCCCCCCGGCGCGACCGTCAACAGCAGGCCATCCGAAAAGGCATGACAGACGAGCATCGCGGCGCCCCCTCTGCCGGCTCTCGCCAATTCCAGCACCGCCCTGAACAGAGAGGCGTCTGCGTCCATCGCGACGGTCTTGGCCCGCGTGAAAGTCAGCCTCCCGAAGGGGGAGGGCTCTTGTGGGAAGGCGGCGTAATAGTCAGGCGCATGGGGAAGGCCATCGCCGGCGCTATGAATGACGAGAATAGCCTCGGTCACGTCGCCCTCGGGGGTTGGTCTCGGACCCTCGTCGTTAGAGAGGATTGCGCCTGTCGCTGGTTGACGGGCGTAATTCCTCGTCCGGCCACACTCGGATCCGTCGGACTCCGCGCTCCCCCCGGGGCCGGTTCGCGCCCGCGATGCGCTTCCCGAAGCTGTTAGGCCGCCGCTTTGATCGAAGCGCCAACCTTCTCCATGATCTCGCCGATCTGGTCCTCGCTCACGATGAGCGGGGGCGTGAGCTCGATCGTGTCGCCGGCGGGGCGGATCATGATTCCCGCAGCAAAGAACGCGTGGTCGAGCGCGGTGCGAACACGCTCGCCAGGACTGCCGGGAACGGGCGCCAAGTCGATCGCCCCGGTGAGGCCGACGCAACGGATGTCGACGACGTTGGGCAGCCCCTTGAGCCCCATGATGGCGTCATACCACTTGGGCTCGAGCGCCTTGGCGCGTTCGAACAGCCGTTCGTCGCGGTAGACGTCGAGCGTCGCC
>DATCEJ010000573.1:0-12219 GCA_036510135.1 Roseiarcus sp.
CGCCCGACGATGGAGCGGCTCGGCGCCCAGTTCAGGTAGGCGGGCCTCGGGCTGCTCGAGCGGCGGCGCCTTTGGCGCCGATAGCGACATTTCAATGGGTTGGGCGCCGAATCCTGTCCCATTGTAACTCCCAAGCCGGGAGGTGCCGGGTGGCGAGGCGCACCCCCTCCACCACGCTACGCGTGCTCCCCTCCCCCATGAAACGGGGAGGGGGACCGCCCGAAGGGCGGTGGAGGGGGTACGGCGCCATAGTGCTTGGGAGTTACGTCCCATTTCCTGCTGCGTTTCGTGCGCGTTGCGATGGATGTGCGCCCGGTGGCGGGAGGCTCCTACATACATAACTAGTATGTGTTATCTGCTTGTCTCGCCGGCCGCCTGGAGCCATCGGGTCGATGAGCCGGGCGCAAGGGATTCAAATCAAACGCCTGGTTCCCGGCAGGCGATTGTCTCACAAGGGCGGTTTGCTGCCGTTGGCATCAACCCAGTGGATGGCGGCAATGCGCAAATACCGGTCGTTCGCTGACGGGTGGAGACGACCAGGCTGCTAGCCCTGTCATCGCTCGATCATTTCTCGAACCTTGGCGCCGAGGGCGTCGAGTGCGAACGGTTTCGTCAGCATGTCCATGCCCGGATCAAGGAAGTCGCCTCGGATCGCAGCGTTCTCCGAATATCCGGTCACAAAAAGAACTTTTAAGTCGGGCCGGGTGGCGCGGGCAATCTCCGCGAGCTTGCGGCCATTGATGTGTGGCAGCATGACGTCGGACACCATGAGGTCGATGTGGCGATCTGATTGCAAGATGGGGATCGCCGGACGCGCGTCGCTGGCCAGAAGGACATCGTAGCCGAGCTCCGTCAGGACGTCGGCGAGGATCAGCCGCACAGTCGCGTCGTCTTCCACGACCAAGATCGTCTCTCCGTGCCCATGGAGGGCCTGTTCGACAGGCTTTTCCAAATCCACCGCGTCCTGCAAGGCGCGGGGAAGGTAGAGCTTGATCGACGTGCCGTGGCCGGCTTCGCTATATAGGCGCAAATGGCCACGGGTCTGTTTGGCGAAGCCGTAGACCATTGAGAGACCGAGTCCGGTGCCCTCCCCGACTGGCTTGGTCGTAAAAAACGGATCGATCGCTTTGGCGACGACGTCCGCCGACATACCCACGCCAGTGTCGGATATGCCGATCGCCACGTATTCGCCCGGAGCAACATCCTCCACCAGAGACGTGTAGGCTTCATCGAGACGCACGTTCGTCGTTTCGATCGTCAGCCGTCCGCCGTTGGCCATCGCGTCGCGGGCATTGATGGCAAGATTCAGGACGGCGCTTTCGAGCTGGTTGGCGTCGGTGCGGGCTGTCCAAAGCTCCGCGGAGAGCGAGCACTCCAATTCGATGTGCTCGCCCAAGGTGCGATGCAGGAGATCCTCCATGCTGCCAACCAGACGATTGATGTTGTTGGGCCGGATGTCGAGAGGCTGCCGTCGAGCAAAGGCAAGGAGGCGATGCGTCAGCGCTCCGGCCTTCTGCGCCGAGGCCGACGCCGCATCCATGAAGCGCGAAATCTCCTCCGGACGGCCGGCGGCCAGGCGCCTACGAACAATATCCAACGAGCCGATGATGCCGGTCAGAAGATTATTGAAGTCATGGGCAATGCCGCCCGTCAGCTGGCCGATCACCTCCATTTTCTGAGAGTGGCGCAGCGCCTCTTGAGCCGCCGCCAACTCAATCTCCGCCTCTCGCTCGGCCGTGACATCGCGGCCGGTGCAATAGACGTATCCTTCTTCAGGAATGCCGATCCACGAAATCCACCGATACCTGCCGTCTTTGCAGCGATAGCGGTTGACGAAGCGTAGCGCTGGCTGGCCGACCTGGGTCAGTTCGAAGCCGGCGCGGGTGTGCTCCAAGTCATCAGGGTGCAGCAGGTAGAAAATCGACATGCTGACAACTTCCTCTTCAGTCCACCCCAGCACGCTCTCCCACGCCGGATTGGCCGTTTCAAAATATCCTTTCGAATTGAGCGCCCCAAGCAGGTCGGGGCTCAGCTTCCACGTCAGGCTACGGGCTTGCGCGCGCTCGATCACCTGGCGTTCCAGATCCGCATTCAATTGGCGCAGACGCGCCTCAGAGGCCCGAAGCGCCTCCTCCGAACGGTGTCGGTCGGTGATGTCGATCCCTTCGACGAAGATCGAAGTGACGTTTCCCGCCCCGTCCTTGATTGGCTGGAAGACAAAATCGAGATAGCGCTTCTCTGCGGGGTTGCTCGCCGAGCGCTGAAGAATGACCTCTACGTCTTTTCCGACATAGGCTTCACCTGTTGCGAAGACGCTGTCGAGCAAGCCGATAAAGCCTTGGCGCCCTACCTCAGGAACCGCCTCGAGAATGGTTAGGCCGATCACATCGCGATGCCCGATCAGCTGCTGATAGGCGGGGTTGATCAACACGAACCGATGTTCGGGACCCTGAAGAAGCGCCGAAAAGCTCGGCGACTGGACGAACATCTCCCGAAACCGACGAACCTGGTCGCCGGCGCCGACTAAATCCGAGCCTCGAATTTCCGCGTCCCTCATTTGCCTATTCTACCGAAAGACGGTCCGCGATTTCCATAGCGTGTTTAACGCGGCGACCGCGGCCGCCGACTGACCGCTCTACGTCGACTCGCGACATTCGATCGGTCGCGATGTATGTCCGTAACGGGTCGATTCCGTCTGATCGGCCGCTGAGCGGGCGCCAAGCATAAGATTGCCGCCGTTAGCCCACGCTCGCCCAACGCCCCTCGCGGCTTGAGCGCGCGATCGCGTGAACGGTTCGTTCGATGGCGAGGCCGGCCTCGAAATCAATGGTGAGCGCAGGCCGGCCCAGGATGCGATTCAGGAGTTCATGGGCCTCGATGACCTTGAGGTCGTTGAAGCCCAACTGATGACCCGGCGCGGCGATGAAGCGTTCATAGGGCGGGTGCGCCGGACCCATCAGGACCTGCTTGAACCCGTGCGCCTCCTCAGGCCCCTCCGCGACAAAAAGTCCGACCTCGTTGAAACGCTCCTGGTCGAAGACGATGGCGCCTCGCGCGCCAAAGAGCTGCAATTGCAGGCGCCCCTTGCGGCCCCAGGCGCAGCGGCTGACCTGGATCGTTCCCGACGCGCCGTCGGCCATTCTCAAGAGCGAGGCCGCGATGTCAAACGTCTCGACTTCTCGCCGTCCGCCGCCGTCAGGACGGTTCGGGTAAGGCTTGTTCATCTCCCCGAAAACTTCGCGCGGGGGCCCGATGAGGGTCGCGATCAGGCTCAAAGGATGGACGGCGAAATCGTCCAGGGCGCCGTAGCCCGAACTCGCCTGACTGCGCCAGGAAAAGGGCGCCTCGGAATCGGCCATGAAGTCCTCGTCCATTTCGAGGCGAAAATGGGTGAGCAAGCCGATCGCGTCGCTCTTCAGAAGCTTGTCAATGAAGCGGACGGCCGGGCTCTGGATGTAATTGTAGCCGAGTATGGCGACGCAGCCGGAGGCGCGCGCCGCCGCCGCCATGCGCTCGGAATCTTCGAGCGACGGCGCCATCGGCTTTTCGCACCACACATGCTTGCCCGCTTCGAGCGCGGCGATCGCCATCGGCGCGTGCAAGGCGTTTGGGGTGGTGATCGAAACGACCTCCACGCCCGGGTCCGCGATCAGCGCTCGCCAGTCGTCGGTCGAGGATTCGAAGCCGAACTCGTCGGCCCGCCGACGCGCCAGCCCTTCCTCGACCTCGCACAGCATGACGCGCCTGACGATTGGCGTGTCGTCGAACACCGCGTGGACGCCAGTCCAGGCCAGTGCGTGGCATTTCCCCATGTAGCCCGTGCCGATGAGTCCGACGCCAATCGTGCGCATCACTCGCTGTCCCCCATTTCGCGGCCCGCCTCGGCGTGGCTCGCCAATACAAATATTTCATACGCGACACAGATTGGAATATCTGTTCTATTCATGTCGGTGTCGGCAGAATAACGCAGGCGAACGCGGGCGTCGCGGGGCGCGAGAGACAGCGATGAGCCACGACACAGGAATCGAACCGCCGGAGAGCTTCGACGCCTTCCAGCGGCGGCTGATCGAGATTGAGCCGCACCTGCCCAAGCGCCTCCGGCAAGCCGCGGCTTACGCGCTCGAGCACCCGGACGAATTTGCGCTGAGCACCGCGTCCGCGCTCGCCCGCAACGCCGAGGTGCAAGCCTCGACCCTCGTGCGGTTCGCCCAGACTTTGGGCTTCGCCGGCTTTTCCGAACTGCAGGCGCTGTTTCGCTCGCGCCTGCGCAACCGCTGGCCCGATTATTCCGACCGCCTCCGGGCGCTGCAGCAAAACCCGCACGACAGCGGCGATCCGACCCATCTTCTATTCGGGTTTGCGGATTCGGCGGCCGCTTCGATCGCCCGGCTGCGCGAGGGTGTGCAGCGGCCCGAGCTTGACCAGGCTGTCAGCCTTCTGGCTCGCGCGCGCACGATCCATTGCCTCGGGCAGAGGCGGTCCTTCTGTGTCGCCCATTATCTGACCTATGCGCTATCCCAGCTCGGCGTCCCGGCTTCGCTCATCGACAATGTTGGCGGGCTTGGGCCGGAAGAGCTCGCGCAGGCGGGCCCTGATGACGCGCTGATCGCGGTCAGCTTCTCGCCCTACACGCCGTTCACGGTCGACCTCGCCAACCGCGCGCGACGCGCAGGCGTGCCCGTCGTCGTCATCACCGACAGCGCGCTGTCGCCGCTCGCCGGCCTCGCCGATGTCCGGTTCGAAATCGTCGAGAGCGACTTCGGCTCGTTCCGTTCGCTGTCGGCGACGTTTTGCCTGGCGATGACGCTCGCCGTGGCCGTCGGCGAAAAGCGGGCCAAAGCGGCGGCGTAATTCCGTTCACTCGGCGGGCGCGCGCCTGGCGGCGAACGAGACCCTCGGCACCAGAAAAGCGGTCGCCGCCACCGTGAGCGAGATCGCGAACATCGATACGAAAGTAAGGTGAAGCGACTGTTCGAGCGCGGCGCGGAGCCCCGGCGCCCCGACCTCTTCCGAACCTTGCTCCAGGAGCCGCCGCAGCTGATCCGACGACACCCCGCCGTGGCCGGAACGCAGGAGGCCGAAATTGAGCACCGCGCCGAATACGGTTGCGCCGAAGGTGCTGCCGAGGCTGCGCGCGAACAGATAGGACGCGGTCACGCTCCCGCGCTCGGACCAATCGACGATTTCCTGGATCAGGATGACCGAGGCGCTGCTGAGGAGGCCCATCCCGAAGCCGACGATCACCGATCCAAGGCCGGCGACGAAAGGCGAACTTTCCTGGTTGAGGACGACGAAAACGAGCGCCCCCGCCGGCACCAGCAGGCCGCCCGCGCGCAAGACGGCTCGCACGCCGAAGCGTCGGAAGCCGACGCGCACGCCGACCGTCGCGGCGACCGGCCACCCCAGCACCATGGCCGAAAGGGCGAAACCGGCGATCAGCGGCGATTTCCCCATCACCCCCTGCACGAACATCGGCAGAAACGTGGTGAGCCCGATCATCACCATGCCGGAGAGAAGCGAGGCGCCATTGGCCGCGGCGATCGGCCGGCGTCCCCAAAGCTTGAGCGAAATCATCGGCTCCGGCGATCGGCGCTCCTGCAGGACGAACAGCACGACCGCAACCACCGCCACCAGGGTGGTGAGCCCAATTTCAAGCCGGCCGGAGGTCGAAAGCGCGGTGAGATCGGCCATGATGGCGGCGATGGCGACGGTGAAAATGCCGGCGCTCAGATGATCGATTCTGCCGCGGCCGCGCACGCTCCCTTCGTGCAAATAGGCCCAGAATCCTGCGGCGGCGAGGGCGCCGATCGGCAGATTCATCCAGAAGATCCAGGCCCAGGAAAAATACTGAATGATGAGACCCCCGGCCAGCGGCCCAAGCACCGCCGACAATGCCCAGACGCTGGCCAGCCAGCCTTGGATTTTCGCCCGCTCATGCGCCGAATAAAGGTCGCCAACGATGGTCATGGCGGTCGGCTGAACCGCGCCCGCGCCGATGCCCTGAACCAGCCGGAAGGCGATCAGCGACGGCATCGACCACGCAAATCCGCATAAGATCGAGCCAAAGAGGAAGGCCGCGATCCCGACCAGCATCACCCTCTTGCGGCCGACGAGATCGGAGAGCTTGCCGAACACCACGGTGGTGGCCGTCTGGGTCAACAGGAATGCCGAGAACACCCAGCTATAGAGCGGCAAGCCGCCGAGCTGGCCGACGATCTGCGGCATGGCGGTGGACACGATCGTCGCTTCGATCGCGATCATGAAATTCGCCGCCATAACGGCGGCGAGCACAAGCGTCCGGTGAGTCGTCAGGGAGGGCATGGAGGTTTTCTTGGGAGGTTGCCCGTCACTTTAACGGACAACCCGTTCTTTCGCCAAATCGCGTTCGCGTGAACAGGGCGTTTCAAACAAGGTGAACCCGCTGAAGAACCCGCTTTGCAGCGCGGACCCTTCGCACAGCGCCTACACGGAAACTTGCGCCGTTCGCCCTTCCCCGAATCCCCAATCTTACGCTATCCTTTTCGACATCAAGGAGAGTTTCATGCAAACCCGCCGCCTAGGCCGCACCGATCTCACCGTCGCCCCGCTCGTGTTCGGCGGTAACGTGTTCGGCTGGACCGCCGATAAGAAGACGTCGTTCGACGTGCTCGACCGGTTCGCCGCGGCGGGCCTCAACGCGATCGACACCGCCGACGTCTATTCGGCCTGGGCGCCCGGCAATTCAGGGGGTGAATCCGAGACGATCATCGGCGAGTGGATGAAGGCGCGGGGAAATCGTGAGCGGATCATCGTCATCACCAAGGTCGGCTCGCCGATGGGCAAGGGAAAGGAAGGGCTGTCGGCGCGCTATATCTCGGAGGCGGTCGAGGCGTCGCTCAGGCGGCTGCAGACCGACGCGATCGACCTCTATCTCTCGCACTGGCCGGACATGGCGGCGCCGATCGAAGAGACGCTCGGCGCCTATCAGCGCCTGATCCAACAGGGAAAGATCCGCTGGTGCGGCGCCTCGAACCTCAGCGTCAAGCTGCTCGAGGCCGCGCTCGCGGCGTCAAAGGCGAAGGGATTGCCGCGCTACGAGGTTCTGCAGCCCGAATACAATCTCGCCGATCGCAATGAATTCGACGGCCCCCTCGCCGACCTCTGCCAGCGCGAGCAGATCGGCGTCATCACCTATTTCAGCCTCGCCAAGGGGTTCCTCACAGGCAAGTACCGCAGCGAGGCCGATCTCTCCAAGAGTCCGCGCGGCGACGGGGTCAAGGCTTATCTCAATCCGCGCGGGTTTCGGATCGTCGACGCGCTCGAAGCGGTGGCCGCGAACCACAAAGCCAAACCCGCGGAGGTCGCGCTGGCCTGGGCCATGGCGAGGCCCGGCGTCACCGCGCCGATCGCCAGCGCCACCTCGGTCGAACAAACCGAGAGCCTTGTGCGCGCGACCGAGCTTACGCTGACGGGCGCCGACATGGATGCGCTCAACACCGCGAGCGCGCTTTAGGGCGCGTGGCGTTCAGGTGGAATCGTCATTGCGAGGAGCGGAGCGACGAAGCAATCCAGGGGCCGTAGGGCGCCGTGCGACTCTGGATTGCGTCGCTGCGCTCGCAATGACGGCGCCTTGCCGTCAAAACGCGTCACACTCTAGCCTGTGGATGGGCAGAATTGTTCATGGCGCCATTTTTATCGGTCGAGCCGTTCGCTTTCGGCCGCCTCGATGCAAAAACCGACCGGGGCCGACTGTCGGCGCCATTGCGCCTGAGCCCGAACATTATTCCCCAGCGGGCGGACTCGGGTCGCGCAATTCGCGGCGCAGAATCTTTCCAATGTTGGTCTTCGGCAGCGCATCGCGAAACTCGACGTGGCGCGGCGTTTTGTAGCCCGTCAGATGTTGGCGGCAGTAGGCGATGAGAGCGGCCTCGGTCAGGCCCATGTCCTTGCGCACGACCACGAGCTTGACCGCCTCTCCGGTCCTGGCGTCCGGCACGCCGACCGCGCCGGCCTCGAGCACGCCGGGATGGCTCATCGCCACGTCCTCGATTTCGTTCGGGTAGACGTTGAAGCCGGAGACATTGATCATGTCCTTCTTGCGATCGACCACGTACACAAAGCCGCGCTCGTCGACGCGCGCGATGTCGCCTGTCCGCAAGAACCCGTCGGCCGTCATCACCTTTTCGGTTTCGTCCGGCCGATTCCAGTAGCCCGCCATGACCTGCGGCCCCTTGATGCACAGTTCGCCGGCTTGGCCGGGCTCGAGGTCGCGGCCGTCGTCGTCGCGAATGGCAATCTCGGTCGACGGCATTGGCAGACCGATCGCGCCGTTGAACGCATCGATGTTGAGCGGATTGGCGATCGCTGCGGGCGAAGTCTCGGTCAATCCATAGGCCTCGATCAGCGCCTTCCCGGTCACGGACTGCCAGCGCTCGGCGACCGCTCGCTGCACCGCCATGCCGCCGCCGATCGTGAGATGCAGCTGCGAGAAATCGAGCCCGGCGAAATCCTTGTTGTTAAGCAGCGCGTTGAACAGCGTATTGACGCCGGGGATGGCGGTGAACCGCGTTCCCCGCAACGCCTTGACCAGCGCCGGAATATCGCGCGGATTGGCGATCATGAGATTCGCGGCGCCGATCATCAGCGGCACGAAGCCGTTCACCTGCAACGCAAACACGTGATAGAGCGGCAATGCGGCGACGAATATTTCGCCCTCTGCCCTGACCGCTGGCGCGATCCAGGCGTGGATCTGGCGCAGATTGGCGACCATGTTGCGATGGGTCAGCATCGCTCCCTTCGGCGTCCCGGTCGTCCCGCCGGTGTATTGAAGGAACGCGATCTCATTGGGCTTAACCGGCGCATCCTCGAAGGGGCTCCGCGAGCCCAGAGCGAGCGCGTGATTGAACCGCACCGCCCGCGGCAGGTGAAAAGCAGGAACCGCGCGCCGGACGTGCCGCACGACCGAATTGACGATGAGCCCCTTGGCCCCGCCCAACTGGTCCCCAGCGCCGGTGATAATAATCGTTTTGAGCGCCGAGCCATCGCTCGCCTTTTCGAGGGTGCTGGCGAAGTTCTCCAAAACGACAATCGCCTCGGCGCCCGAATCGACGAGCTGATGCTTGAGCTCACGCGGCGAGTACAACGGGTTGCAATTGACGATCACGTAGCCCGCGCGCAGCGCGCCGAATGCGGCGATTGGATATTGCAGCACGTTCGGCATCATGAGCGCGACACGGGCGCCGCGAGGCAGGCGCGCAACGCTCTCGAGGTAGCTTGCGAAGGCGCGCGACTTCAGATCCAGCTCGCCATAGGACAGCGCCTTGCCCATGCTGATGAAGGCGGTCCGATCGCGATATTTTTCGACGCTGCTCTTGATGAAATCGCCGAGCGAGCCGAGCGCGCTTCCGTCAATCTCGGCCGGCACGCCCTCGGGATAGGACTTGAGCCATATCCGTTCCATGAGATCCCCGTTGCAACCGCGCCTGCGCCATCTGGCGCTTGACGCGAATACCGTACGGGAGATTCAGGTGTTCGACGAGGCTCCACCGCTGTCGGCCTGGAAGCGCGCGCCTTTACTCGGCGAACGCTGGAGGCCTGTCAGATCACAGGCCCAAGACACTCGCCGGCCGAGTCAGCAGCGCTTTCTGCGGGTCGCCAACCAGGAATTCCCGGGTCGAGGGATCCACAGTATTCAACAGGTCGCGGATGAATTTGTCCTGAATCTTGAAGCTCAGTTCTGGCGGGACGCCGATCGTCGACACCCGGAAAAGCGCTCCATCGGGAACCCATCCCCTCAGGCCGTATCCAAGCTTGAGCGCCTGACGGGCCCAATTGCTGCTCGAATTGTCGTAGCCGATCCGCATCCAGTAGGTGATGGGCTCAATCCGCTCCTCGCGTTGGGCGACGAGCCTTGTCGCCTTGAGCGGCGGCGCTGAGGCCGAATAGTCGAGTTTCAAAGGGCTGGTGTGCGACACTCGGAAGCCCTGTGCCGTGTAGCAGACCTCCGGATGATGAAGCTGCAACCGATCGCTCTGGCTCTCGCCATAAGCCACCATCAGCATCACAATGTGCCCGTCGGAGTCGACGAAGCCGCGCGACACCTCTTGATTGTAGATCGTGGCTTCAAGCGAATCCGGCGGCGGCGGCGCGACAACGTTGAGCCCCTCGACTGGCTTCCAATCCCCGAACTTGGTCGGCATATGCTGGTCGATGTTGAACACATCGTGGGTGCGCGCCATCAGTTTGTGCGGCGTCATCACAACCGCGAGCAGCATTGCCACCAGCATCGCCATGCAGGCCAGAAGGATGTTGGTCGAACGCGCCATCTTCCGCTCCAAAACCCGCGAACCCCGCGTGTGGATGTGAATATAGTCGCCCAGCCCCCGCCGCGCAACGCTGAGGGGCCCGAGGCGACGGCTTGTAGCCCACCGAAGCGGCCGCGTCCCGTGAATTTATGTTAATGAACGCTCGCTCAGCTTACCAATCGAAACCGAGCCCCCGGCCGAGGCGGGGCTTGCCGGGCCGGCGGATTTCGGGTCGAAGAGAGATCGTCGCAGGCCAGGGCTTCCGGCCCTTAAGTCTAACACGCAAATCACGAGCGGATGAGGCCACCCCCATGACCAGCGGAGATATTCTCGAGCGCCTGGGTCTGACAGCGGCGGCGCTGTCTGGCGGCTCGCTATCCGTCCGCTCGCCGATCGACGGGGCCGAGATCGCGCGGATCCGGGAGACGCCTGCCACCGACATGTCCGGCATCATCGATCGCGCGCACAGCGCCTTCCTCGCCTGGCGCGAGGTTCCCGCGCCGCGGAGGGGCGAACTGGTCCGCCTGCTGGCTGAAGAATTGCGCGCCTCAAAAGAGGCCCTGGGGGCGCTGGTGACGCTCGAGGTCGGCAAGATCACTTCCGAGGGTCTGGGCGAAGTGCAGGAGATGATCGACATCTGCGATTTCGCTGTCGGCCTCTCGCGTCAATTGTATGGCCTCGCCATCGCCTCGGAGCGTCCCGGCCATCGCATGACCGAGACCTGGCATCCGATGGGCCCGTGCGCGATCATTTCCGCGTTCAATTTTCCGGTCGCGGTCTGGTCCTGGAACGCAGCGCTGGCGCTCGTCTGCGGCGATCCGGTGATCTGGAAGCCGTCCGAGAAGACGCCGCTCTCGGCGCTGGCGACGATGAAGATCTTCGAACGCGCCATCGAGCGCTTCGGTCCGGACGCGCCTGAAGGCCTCGCCCAGCTTGTCATCGGGGGGCCCGCGATTGGGGAGGCGCTCACCTCATCCAAGCGGGTGCCGATCGTCTCCGCCACCGGCTCGACCCGGATGGGCTCGATCGTCGGCCCCAAGGTCGCCTCGCGATTTGGCCGCCCGATCCTCGAACTCGGCGGTAATAACGCCATGATCGTCGCGCCTTCGGCCGATCTCGACATGGCGGTCCGGGCGATCGTCTTTTCGGCCGTCGGCACGGCAGGGCAGCGCTGCACCTCATTGCGCCGGGTCATCGCCCACCGCTCGATCCGCGCCGATCTCACGCGCCGGCTGGTCAAGACCTATGCCGGCCTGCCGATTGGCGATCCGCGCACGGATGGCACGCTGGTCGGCCCGCTGATCGACCATGCCGCGCGCGACACGATGCAGGCGGCGCTCAAGCGCGCGCAAGACGAGGGCGGCAAGGTTCACGGCGGAGGAAATGTCGCCAAAGGCGTTCCGAACGGTGGCGCGTATGTTGAGCCCGCGATTGTCGAAATGCCGGACCAGTCGGGAATTGTGCGCGAGGAGACCTTCGCGCCGATCCTCTACACGCTCGGCTATGATGGCCTGGACGAAGCGATTGCGATCCAGAACGACGTGCCGCAGGGCCTGTCGTCATCGATCTTCACGCTCAACCTGCGCGAGGCGGAGACGTTCCTGTCCACGTCCGGTTCCGATTGCGGCATCGCCAACGTCAATATCGGCCCATCGGGAGCCGAGATCGGTGGCGCTTTCGGCGGCGAAAAGGAAACGGGAGGCGGGCGCGAGAGCGGCTCCGACGCGTGGAAGGCGTACACGCGCCGGCAGACCAGCACGGTGAACTATTCGGCCAATCTGCCGCTTGCGCAAGGGGTGCGGTTTGACGTTTAGCGTGGCTCTAGACCCTCATCCGGCCCTTCGGGCCACCTTCTCCCCGAGGGAGAAGGGCTGGCTCCCACTCTCCTTTTTAGGAGGGCGTCGGGAGGGAACGCGTCCCTTCTCCCTCGGGGAGA
>DATCEJ010000574.1:0-2701 GCA_036510135.1 Roseiarcus sp.
GGACAGCCAGATCGAAACCCCTGAGGCGATGGCCAAGCTCGCGCTCGTCGTGCTGATCGCGGCGTTACGCACCCTGCAACTGGTCAACGCGCGGTCGGGAGCGACCGGCCAAAAGCTCGCCGACGCCATGGACGAGGCCGCTGAGCCGCTGGTCGAAATCCTCACCAGGAAGCTCGAAGGCAAGACCGTCAAGCTCAAGAACCCGAACCCCAAGGGCGCGCTTGCGCGTCTGTCCTGGGTGGTGGGTCGGCTGGGCGGCTGGGACGGCTATATCGGGCGCGGCTACAAGCCTCCCGGGCCCATCACAATGACCAGAGGCCTCGCCCGCTTCGACGCCATCCGCGAAGGATGGCAGATCCGCCAAAATGTGTGAATCCCTTAGGTCGCCGACCGCGTTCGCCGCGCCTGCGTTAAGGGTGAGGATCACCGAGTCCAAGGGAGGCGCTCCGCCGCCTTCGCGGCTCCAGTTCACCGCTAAACGCGCAGCCTTCGCGGCGCCGGTATTCGTGCAGCGACGCCAGCGCGGAGGAGACGAGCCGGGCGTGACCGGTATCGCCTCGGCTCGTCAACCTGACTGGCGCTTTGTCCCCAAGCGCCAGTCCCGCTGCTTCCGCCCGCGCGACGAAGCCAGGAACTCCTAGCACAACGGCGCGACAGGGGGCCAGCGAGCCGACGACTTTGGCGCCCCGCCTCACTTGCGTGCGGCACACGATGAGTTGAACGTGGGTGACAGCTGAACGAAGAGCGCGCCTGCGTCGAAGGCGGGCTTTTTCGTTGGGGGCAATTCGTTGCTCCGCGCTCCGCATCGGCCCGGCCGGGCCGACTTGATTCTGCCCCGACTATGCTGTCTTAAGCTGCGGCCCTCGGGACGTGAGCCCCCGACCGAGCCGCCGGGACCATAGATGAATTTTTCCCAACGCCTGACCTTTCTGTTCTCGGCGCCGATGTTCGACGCGGATGACCTCGAGGGCCTCAGGGTCAGCCAGATCATCGCCGCGATCGAGCGGATGGGATTTCAGGTCATCAAGGCGCGGCGTCTCGAGGATGCCGAGATCGCGGTGCAGACCGACGCCGCGATCGGCTGCATGGTCGTCGACTGGGGCAAGAAGGGCATCGAGGGCAAGGCGGCGTCGCTCATCAACCTCATGCGCAAGCGCGGCCTCGACATGCCGATCGTCGTCCTGGTCAGGCGCAAGCGCTTCGAGGACATTCCGGTTGAAGTGCTCGATTTCATCGACGGCTATGTGTTCCTCGCCGAAGAGACGCCCGAGTTCATCGCCAGGAACCTGGTCTCGCGCCTGAAGCAATACGCTGACACGCTGAAGACGCCGTTCTTCGGCGCGCTCGTCGATTTCCAGGAAGAGGGCAACCAGTTGTGGACGTGCCCGGGCCACAACGGGGGCGTCTTCTACAGCCGCAGCCCGATCGGACGCATCTTCGTCGAGCATCTCGGCGAAGCGGTCTTTCGTGACGATCTCGACAATTCGGTTCTCGAACTCGGCGATCTCCTGACCCACGAAGGGCCGGCGCTTCAGGCGCAGAAAGAGGCGGCGGCGATCTTCGGCGCCGAGAAGACCTATTTCGTTCTCAACGGCACTTCGTCGTCCAACAAGATCGTCTGCACCAACCTCATCGCCGAGGACGATCTCGTGCTGTTCGATCGCAATAACCACAAAGCGGCGCACCAGGGCGCGCTGCTGATGGGCGGCGGCATTCCGATTTATCTGTCGACCGACCGCAACGCCTACGGGCTCATCGGTCCCATTCGCCCGAAGGATTTCGACGAGACGACGATCCGCGAGCGGATTCGTGACAACCCGCTGGTGAAGGACAAGGAGGCGTGGAAGCGCGAACGTCCTTTCCGCGCCGCGGTGATCGAGCAATGCACCTATGACGGCACGATCTACGATGCCGAGCGCATCGTCGAGCGCATCGGCCATCTTTGCGACTACGTTGTGTTCGACGAGGCGTGGGCCGGCTTCATGAAGTTTCATCCGCTCTACGAGCGCCGGTTCGCCATGGGCCTGCGCGATTTGAACGAAGCCTCGCCCGGGATCGTCGCCACCCAGTCGGCGCACAAGCAGCTCGCGAGCTTCTCGCAGGCGTCCCAGATTCATATGCGCGACCGGCACATCAAAGGCCAACGCCGGCGGGTCGAGCATCGCCGATTCAACGAAGGCTTCATGCAATTCGCCTCGACCTCGCCGTTCTACCCGCTGTTCGCTTCGCTCGACGTCGGTGCGCAAATGATGAAGGGCCGATCCGGCGAAGTTTTATGGGACGATGCGATCCGTCTCGGGATTGAATTGCGCAAAAAGCTGCGCGCCGTCCGACGCGAGTTCGAGGAGAAGGAGCGGGATCCCGCACGGCGCTGGTTTTTCGATCCCTTCGTGCCGCAGCGCGTCTCGATCCGCGACGCGGCGCTCGAGGGCGCGACTCACGATGTCCCTTGGGAGAGCGTGTCGACCGACCTGCTCGCGCGCGATCCGCGTTATTGGGCGCTGGCGCCGGGCGTGGCCTGGCACGGCTTTCAGTCGCTCGAGGCGGGCTTCGCCATGACCGACCCGGCCAAGCTCACCCTGCTCACGCCGGGCTTCGACCGCGCGACAGGGAATTATGAAGCCCATGGCGTGCCGGCTCCGGTCGTCGCCCAATATCTGCGCGAGAACCGGGTGGTGTCGGAGAAGAACGACCTGAACTC
>DATCEJ010000575.1:0-2794 GCA_036510135.1 Roseiarcus sp.
GATGCGCCACGCCGCCCTCAACATTCTCACCCGCGAGCCAACCAAAATCCCCATCAAGCGAAAACGCCTCAAAGCCGCCATCAACCCCCAGTTCCCAACCGCCTTGATCGCATGTTAACGATTCATGATCGTGCCCTGGCCGCCAACGCGTCGCCGCTTGAGTTTGCGGGCGGTAAGGAAAATACTGAACCGAATGGGCTACTGGGATTTCGGAGGCGCGTTGTGTTCATTAGGGAAAAGAAATTTGCTCAGCTTATCGCGGTCGCTGGGCTTTCATTGGCTCTCAGTGTGGAAGCGCCGTCGGCGTCCCGCGCCGAGGACGACGCCCCGCCTGCGGCTGCGGACACAAAGGCCGCCGCCAAGGACGCTGAGCCCGCGACCACCAAAGACCCGCAGATCGCGCTCGATGATCTCGAGCTCCTGCTGGCGCCGATGACCAAAGAGGAGACGGAGGCCGAGGCCAAGGGTTGGTATTCGCTGTTGAGGGCGAAGGAGCGCGAGATCACCGTGGCTGAACTCGACGTTCGCCGCAAGAATCGCGAAATCGCCCAACTGGAGAAACAAAAGACAGCCGCATCCGATCTGGCGAAAGCGACCGAAGAGGTCAAAGCCGCCAGTTCCGACAAGGACAAGGAGGCGGCCGCGCAGCGCCTCGCGGAAGCGCAGAAAAACCTGGCCCAGACGGTCAAGACCGCAAGCAAGGAAACGGCAAAGGAAGATAAGAAGGCCGAGGCGACCACCGCCGCCATGGCCAAACAAGCCGACGCGGCCCCTCCGCCGGCTGCGACCGTTGACGCCGCGACGCCTGCGGCAGGCGTGAAGGTTCTCCAGGCGGCGAGCGACAAGGACGTCCTGCAGAAAGCGGCCGAATCCGCGGCGAAAAAGTCTGAGGGCGCTGGCGGCGCCGCAAAGGTTGAGAAGGTGGCGGCAGCGACTGAGAAAGAAGCCGCCGCCGCGGACCAAATCAAAACACTGGCCGAATCTACTCCAGCGGCGGCCGCAACCGGAACAGCGACCGCCGCCGCAGTCGCCGATACGTCGAAAAAAGCCGAAAAGCTGGCCGAAAAGGCCGACGAAGCGACCGCCGCCAAGACCGACGTCAAGGTTCAACTCGTCGACTACAGCACGCAATTGATGGGTGAGCGAACCGGGCTGACCGACCGCCTGAAACTCGTCCTCGACAAGTTCGAAGCCAAAGGCGGCGACGGCAAATCTTATCGCATGTACATCGCCTCGATTGGCGGCATCAAGATCGACGTCACGGACCGAACCGCGACTCTGGCGCGAATTTCAGGCTGGCTGACCTCCGAAGAGGGCGGGCTCAGGCTGGCGCGCGAGGTCGGAACATTCCTCGCCTACATTATCGGCTCGATCCTTGTCGCCAGGATCGTGCGCATGATCCTGCGTCGGGTCATGAGCGGGGACCACGTGACGTCGCACCTTTTGCGCGACTTCATCATCTCGTCCTCCGGGCGCGTCATCATCGCGGTCGGTTTTCTCCTCGCCTTATCCGCGCTCGAGGTGAACCTCGCGCCCCTGCTCGCTGTGATCGGCGCCGCGGGCTTCGTCGTCGCTTTCGCACTGCAGGGCACGCTCAGCAATTTCGCCAGCGGCCTGCTCATCATGGTGTTCAAGCCGTTCGACGTCGGCGACAACGTCGAAGTCGGCGGCGGCATCAAGGGCAAGGTCACGCACGTGACCATCTTCAGCACCTACATCCGCACCGATGATGGGATCACGAAGATCGTGCCCAACGACAACATCTGGAAGAGCGTCATCGTCAACGAGACGACCGGGGTCGTGAAGGCTCCGCCCTCGGGCGAGGCGACGGCGGCCGAGGTGAAGTCCGAGGCGGGGTAAGCGGCGCTAAGCACACGCAGGCGCCTTGCAGTGGGATGGGGTCGGTTTGGCTCCTTCCGCGTGGCGGGGCCCGAAATTGGTCCGGTCGATTTGGATTGTCTTGGGCTCCCACCATTTCGCTGCGAAAACCCCCGATCATGAGGGTTGGATTTGTTTGGATTTCCTTGGATTCTCTCGTCCGAATCGAGACTTATCAATAGGTTACGCGGGATAAAGCGTGGAAACTTTTTTCACGGCGCTTTTTCCCTTGGCGTTGCGAGTCGCCGGAACGGCAGCCCAAGTCTTGGCCATGCAAAAGGGCGAGATTGTTCATGGGGCAAGCTTAATCCGATTTCGGATTTTCTGCAATAATTTGTCGGCGCCCCCGGCCCGAGCCGGGGCGGACCGACGGCCGGACGCGACGTGAAAATTGGATCAGGTCGGGGACGAACGGGGCGGAAAAGCGCGGCCTCCTGCGCGGTTCCGCCCCATAGGATTGCGCCATCCCGGCATCCGAGCCGATGCGCTCAAGGCTTGTTCGGAACGTCGAACATAGCTCCAGTGCGGAACAGCACGCCCGCCGCGCCCGCGCCGATGAGCGGGGCGATGATGAACAGCCAGAGCTGCGCGACCGCGCCAGGATTTGAGCCGATGCCGACCAGCGCCGGCCCGATCGAGCGAGCCGGATTGACCGAGGTGCCGGTGATGTTGATGCCGACCAGATGGATGACGACCAGCGTCAGCCCGATGGCGAGACCGGCGAAACCGGTCGGGGCGATCGGGTGCGTGACGCCGAGAATGCAGACCAAAAAGAGGAATGTCGCCACCACTTCGAACACGAACGCGGACACCAAATTGTATTCGCCGAGGTAGCCCGCGCCCCAGCCGTTCTGCCCAAGTGAGCCGGTCCAGCCGTGGGCCTTACCGGACAGGATGATGTAAAGCACCACGGCGG
>DATCEJ010000576.1:0-7518 GCA_036510135.1 Roseiarcus sp.
CGCATCTGATGAATGTCGGAGACCGTGAACAGCGCGCCGCCATCGTTGGAGTCCGCCTTGACCAGCGACCCGACATCGACATTGCGCGCGGTGACGACTCCGTCGAACGGCGCGACGATGTTGGCGAACGCTTTCAGCGCCTTCATCCGATCGACGTTGGACTGGGCGGCCTCCACTTCGGCGGCTTTTGCGCGCGCGTCGCTGTCTTTTTCGTCAGCGGCCTGTTGAGACACCGCCGCCGACGCCCGGAGCGAGTTCCAACGATCGGCTGTCACCTTGGCCAAGGCCATGTTCGCCTTGGCCTTCGCGAGTTCGCTTTGCGCCACGGCCATGCGCTGGTCGAGTTCCGGAGTATCGACGACAGCCAGCACATCGCCTCGGTGGACCTGAGCGCCGATGTCCTTGCGCCATTCGCTGACGTAGCCGCTCACCTGGCCATGAATGGAAGCGGTGTCAAAGGCCTCGACATTGCCAGGCAAAACAAGTTCACGGGCTTTGCCTCCCTCCTGCACTGAGACCAACGCGACTGACGCGACAGCCTGCTCGTCAGTCCATTTGGCGATGTGCTCGTCGTCATGGCGCCGTCCGACGATTCCAGTGACCGCGATGGCGACGGCCGCTACGCTGAACAACACGATTGCGCGCCCCGTCTTTACCGGGGCGCGGTCCTGCCGATCGGGACTGGGGGCGTCGCCGCTTCCCTTGTTCATACCGATGTCCCCTCCAGCTGTAAGTTCGGCGCGGCGTCAGGCGCCCGCCTCGGTTTGCGCTCATGAACGAGGCGAAAGATCGCCGGCACGAACAAAAGCGTCGCGATGGTCGAGCAGGCGAGCCCGCCAATCACCGCGCGGCCGAGCGGGGCATTCAGGTCGCTGCTAAGCGCCATCGGCGACATGCCGATGATCATGGCGAGCGCAGTCATGAGCACGGGGCGGAAACGAGTGAAGCCTGCGTCGATGGCTGCCGTCACGGCATCCGCGCCCTCAGCAAGCCGCTCGCGCGCAAAACTAACCACGAGAATGCTGTTGGCGGTCGCCACGCCCATGCACATGATCGCGCCCGTCAAGGCAGGAACCGAGAGCGTCGTCCGAGTGATGAACAGTGTCCAGACGATTCCAGCCAGCGCGGTCGGCAAGGCGCTGACAATTACGAAGGGATCGAGCCAGGATTGGAAATTCACGACGATGAGGAGATAGATGAGCACAACGGCGAGCGCGATGCCAACGAACAGCTGCCGGTAGGCAGAGGCCATCGTCTGGGTCTGCCCACGCAAGACGACGCTGGAGCCCGCCGGGAGTTCATTTGCGGTCTCGTCGATGATTTTCTGGATGTCAGCGGATACCGCGCCGAGGTCGCGCTCATTATTGGTCGCGTAGATGTCGAGGACCGGCTGCACCGCATAATGCGAAACGACCGCCGGGCTCATTCCGCGTTTGAGCGTCGCCAGGCCACCGACGATCTGCGAACCATCTTCGCGGGAGGCTGGAATGTTCTCAAGCGACGACAACGAATTCAGCCAATATTGGGGGGTCTGCGCGACGATTGGATAAGCCACGCCGTTCTTTGGATTGATCCAAAACGTCGGCGCAACCTTGAAACTGCCGGACAGACTTTCCTGCAGGCTGCGGGCGACGTCGGCTTCGTTCAGGCCGACCTGCGCCGCGCGCATGCGGTCGACCTCGACGCCAAACGTCGGATTATTGGAGGCCTGCTGGATTCGCGCATCCGCAACCCCGGGGACGCGGGCGATCTTTCGCAGCAGTTTGTTCGCGTAGACATGGTTGGCGTCGAACTTGGAGCCGATGATTTGCACGTCGATCGGCGCGGGGAGCCCGAAATTAAGGATCTGGGACACGATGTCGGCGGGCAGGAACGCGAAGGTCGTGCCCGGAAACGATCGTGGCAAGGTCTCGCGCAGTTCCTTGACGTACCGGTCAACTTCGCCTTCGTACCCGGGCTTGATGGTAATCAGGATGTCGGCGTCGGCAGGGCCCACCGTGCCCGAATTGTTGTAGGTGGAATTGATGCCGCTGACCGGCAATCCGATGTTGTCTACGATTGGATCCAACGCCGCGGCAGGAACGGTTCGGCGAATCGCTGCCTCAACTCCGTCGCAGATTTGAGCGGTGTCTTCGATGCGTGTTCCTGTCGGCGCGCGGACGTGAAGCTTGAGCTGCGTATTGACGACCGGTGGAAAGAAATTCTGGCCGAGATACGGAACGAGCGCGAATGAGCACGCGACCGCGACCAGGAAACCCATGATGAACTTTCCTCTCGCCGCTAGCGCTGTGATCAACAGACGGCGATAAAAGTTACGCGTGGCTTCAAACCGGCGCTCGAATCCGCGCTGGAAAAGGGTGAAAGGATTGCGGGTTGGCCCCTGGAGCTCGCCGTGTCCGTGGACCGCCTGATGCGCAAGCAGAAAACGCGCCATCGTGTTGACGAGCGTGCGCGAGAGCACATACGAGCCGATGAGCGCGAAGACGACCGCCTCGGCCATCGGGCGGAACAGATAGCCGGCCACGCCGCCAAGGTTGAACATCGGCACGAAGACGATGCAGATGCATAAGAGCGACACCGTCGCGGGAATGACGATCTGTCGCGCGCCGTCCATGATCGCGCTTTCGATGTCCTTGCCCTGCTCCAAGTGGTAATTGATGTTCTCGATCGTCACCGTCGCGTCATCGACGAGAATGCCGACCGCTAGCGCAAGGCCGCCGAGCGTCATCACGTTGATCGTTTCGCCGATCATGGCCAAGAGCGTGACCGAGGTCAGAATCGCCAGTGGAATCGAGATCGTGATGATGAGCGTCGACCGCCAGCTGCTGAGAAAGATCAGGATCATCAGTCCCGTCAGGGCGGCGGCGATCACACCTTCGAAGATGACCGAATTGACGGCCGCGTTGACGAACGACGACTGATCGTTGATCGCGTCAAGCTTCAGGCTCGCCGGCATGGTCTCGCGGAGCTTGGGAAGCAGCGCCTTGACGCCGTTAATGACATCGAGCGTGGACGCCCGGCCCGTCTTCAGAATCGTCATCAAGGCGGCGTTCGAGCCGTCAACGCGAACCATGTTGATTTGCGGCGGAGCGCCAGAATGGGCGTAGGCGACATCGCGCAGGAAAATCGTTGTCCCGCCGACGACGCGAATGGGCACATCGTTGAGTTCGTCGACCCGGGTTGGCGAACCATTGAGGGAGACCACGTATTCGAAGTCGCCAACCTTTTCGGTGCCGACGGGAGTCACGATGTTCTGCTCGCCGATCGCCTTGACAACATCTTCCGCGGATAGGCCGTAGGCTTCCAGCTTTTGCTGATCAAGATCGACCTGGACCTGGAGAATCTTGCCGCCATATGGCGACGGAATCGCGGTGCCGGCGACTGAGGAGAGTTGAGGCCGGATGAAATTCTGGCCCAAGTCGTACAGCTGCGCCTGTGACAGCGATTTGCTCGACAGCGCCAGTTGGATCACAGGCACGCTCGACGCGTTGAAGCTCAGGACGTAGGGCGGCGTAATTCCCGTCGGCAAGTATTTGAGCACGGTCTGCGAAGCGGCGGTGACCTGGGCGAGGGCGCCGTTGATGTTGACGCCCCGTTGGAAAAAGACCTTCACGATCCCGTAGCGCGGCAGCGACTGCGATTCGATGTGCTCGATGTCGTTGACCTGGCTGCTTAGCGTGCGCTCGTAATAGTAGATCACCCGCTTTGACATGTCGTCAGCCGGCAATCCGTCATAGGTCCACACAACCGCGACAACCGGAATGCCGATATTGGGGAAAATGTCGGTCGGAGTCTTGATCGCCGCCGCCACGCCGAAAATGACGATCAGCATCGCCATGACAACGAACGTAAAGGGTTTACTCAGCGCGATGCGGACGATAGCGAGCATTGGTCACTTCTGGGGGCGCAGCGATGTCGCCAACGCACGCGACGCCCTCGCGACAAAACCTCGCCGCGACGGCGCCACGCGTTAAAATATGCAGGCGGCGGTCTGAATCCCATTAAAATATAATTTCGTCATGTAGGAATCCGGCAGGCCAACCCCTTCAGGCGGGTTCGCGAGCTAGCCTCACCGCCGGCGCGGACGACGTGGCGCGTAACTCGAAGCGCGCGCCCGGGTTGTTGTCCTCAACCGTCAGTTTGAAGCCATGCAGATTGGCGATGGTTTCGGCAATGCTGAGGCCGAGCCCGTGTCCCGGCGTTTGGCCGCTCCGCTCGCCGCGATAGAAACGGTCAAATATCTTCGCCCGTTCCTGCGGGGGCACGCCAACGCCCGTGTCGCTCACGAGTACAAACGGTCGCCCTTCGGTCATCCGGGCCCCGATCCGCACCGACCCGCCGGCAGGGGTGAACTTGATTGCGTTGTCGATCAGGTTCGACAGGGCTTCGCGCATGAGGTCCTGGTCGCCGCGCACTGGGACGGGCTTCGCCGTATCTGCAATCATCATCACACCCTTCGATTCTGCGAGCGGTTCATAGAAATCGAACACCTGCTCGCAAATCGCCGCAAGATCGAAATCTCGAAACCGCGTCTCCCGGGCGCCGTTTTCGACCGCCGAGATCCTCAGTATCGCCGAGATCGTCACCGACGCCTTTTCGATTTGGGCGAGAGCCGCCTCCATGGCCTCCCGTAATTGTTCGATCCCGGTCTCGTTGTTGAGCGCTCGTTCGATCTTGGCGCGGGCGACAGCCAGCGGGGTGCGCAAATCGTGAGCGATGGTGTCGCCCGCGCTCTTGAGCTGCTCGAGCAGGCGCGCGATTTCGTCGAGCATAAGGTTGACCGCGTGCGCCACTCTGTCGATATCCCCGTCTTTATTGGAGACCGGCAGACGCGAATCGAGTTCGCCATTCATGATCCTGACAATGGCGCCGTGGACGCGCTCGAACCGGTGAGAGGCGCGGCGAGCGATAATCGCGCCGATCAGCAGGATAAGAAGCGCCGTGGGCAGAAGCGCGATCGCCAGGGTGCGGAGCAGCGTCTCTTGAAGGATATAGACCTCTCGCAGGTTGCGCCCGAGCACGAGCGTGCCCCCCTCCGTTAGTCGTCTGGCGACAAAAACAGCCGGTTCGCGAGCCCCGTCCTCGGTCCGCGCCAGTTGGTCCGGAAAGAAGTGCGCTTTGCCGTCGACCGGAATTGAGGGAATGCTCGCCGCTTTCCCGAACGCCACGCGGCCTTCCACATCGATCAAAGCCGCGAAGTCGAGCCGGCGGATGTCGCGGGTCAAGGGCAATTCGAACCCACGGCGCAGCTCCGCCTCGGTGTCGCCCTGGCTCGCCGCGGCCTCCTCGACCAGCATGGCTCCCACCCGCTGAAATTCAGCGCTGGAGACTTGCAGGTAGATGAAGGCGAACGCCGCCGTTGTCGCTACCGAAACCGCAACGGCGAACGCGAGCGCGAGGCGAAAAGGCTGAGCCTTGAAGACCTCACTGATCCGCATTGAGCTTGAAGCCGACGGCGCGGATATTGACAACGAAGCGTCGCGCGCCCGCCGGGTCGAGCTTGCGCCGCAAATTGCCGATCTGGACGTCGACGACATTGGTTTGCGCCATGAATTTGAAATTCCAAACATCCTCAAGCAGCATCGCTCGGGTCACGACCTGTCCGGGGCGGCGCATGAAATATTCGAGCAGTGTGAATTCCCGCGGCAACAGATCAACCGGCTTGCCCTCGCACTGGACGGTGCGCTCAACGAGATCCATCTCCAGGAGACCGACCTGCAGTCGCGTGAGCCGGGCGTCGCCTCGCCGACGCAGGAGGGCTTCGACGCGCGCCGAGAGTTCGCGGATGTCGAACGGCTTCACCAGATAATCGTCGCCGCCCGCCTTCAGTCCGGTGATGCGATCGTCGACCGACGAGAGCGCGCTGATTACGAGAGCCGGCGTAGCGTTGCCCTCGGCGCGCAGCGCTTCGATGATCGAGAGACCATCCTGGCCTTGCAGCATGCGATCGATGACCAGAACTGCGGGGCCCGATCGCGCCGCGCGCAACCCTTCGTCGACTGTCTCCGAAAGCTGCACCGGATGACCGCTGGCCTGCAATTCGAGGCGAATCTCCTCGGCGAGGTCGCGCTCGTCTTCAACGACCAGAACCGGAGCGCCCGCCGACGTGTCCATCGTCGGGTTGCTGACACTGTCGAAAGGCGGATTGATCACGGCTTGATTCCCAGACGCCATGGCGCCGGTAGATCTATCTAGCCGTAAAGATGGCGCCATAATGTTAAACTTACCGGCGCCCTCAACCTGTCAAGGCGCGCGAAAGCTCGCCTGGCTTGGCGTCAACGCGTCGAGATGAGACTTCGGCCCTGTTTGAATTGACGAAATAGGGGGTTCGAAGACCGCGATAGCCGTCAGGCCGCGCCGAAGGCTGCGCTTGGCAGCAAGCTTTTTTATTTCTGTCACCTCTTTGTCGCCAAGTTGTAACATTGGCGGGCTAATCACAAGTTCAACCAGAATGTGTCAGGCGCGGTATTGAACCGATGCATTGAGGCTGCTTGTCTGCAAAGGATCTTGCGGGGGTTCACAAGGCTATTATTCCGTTATATTGAGATAACAACATGCAGATAATCTACAACGTTCGACACCCATTGCTTAGATTGGAAATTACTGTTTGTTTGTGACGTATTTCTTGACTATTTCTACAACACGGTTGGATTAAGATCGAACAACTCTCGATATGAGAATAAATAATACTACTACTTTTAGCGATTAATACATACACAACCATGGTCAATAGATCGCAGGCAAGCGAGTTGCACGGCGGAGGGAGCACGACGTCCCGAAAGGGCGGGGAGCGGCGAGGACGATTGGGTTTTGTCACGCGCGGGCCGATGGCGTTTTCGGTCCCACGAGGAGGGGTTTTTTTTGATGAGAAAGTTCGGAATCGGTTTGGCGATTGCAATCGCCTCGGTCGCCGCTGCTCGCGCCGCCGATTTGCCGACCAAGAAGGGGGTCACACCTGCGCCCGTCAACTGCTTCGCAAGCGTCTGGACATGGCTCGATTCGACGGCCGCTGATTGTCCCTTGAGCTGGGGGCCCTTCACCGTTTACGGCACAGTCGACGTTGGCTTGGGCTATGAAAGCAACGGCGCGCCTTACACCGCCGCGTGGAATAACGGCGTCAACAGCTTCGTCACCAAACAGAGCTATGGGTCCAAATGGCTGTGGACGCCGAACGGCCTTAGCCAATCGGTCGCCGGCATCAAGATGAGCCAAAGCCTAGCCCCGCTCGGGCTGGCCGGCTGGTCGCTTATCGGCACGGTCGAGACCGGGTTCAATCCCTATTATGGCTACCTCGCCGACGCTCAGCGGTCGCAGGTCCAGAACAATGGCAAAGCGCTACCGCTGCAGGGAGCCAACGCCGATTCGAGCCGCACTGGGCAGTGGGACAACTCGCAGGCGTTCATCGGTCTTAGCAACAAGACGTACGGCACCCTCACCGTTGGACGCGTCAACACGCTGTCGCTCGACGCGATCAATTCCTACGATCCGATGGGTGGCTCCTACGCCTTCTCGCCCCTG
>DATCEJ010000577.1:0-2309 GCA_036510135.1 Roseiarcus sp.
CACGACATCGGCGATAAGCTTCCGCTCTAATCCGTCCACCAGCTCATAGAGCTCCAGTCGGACGCCCTCCCCCGGCCGCCCGGCGGTCACGTCGAGGACATGGGTGGTGACGCCGGCCAAATTCTGCTCCCTCAGCGCTTCAAACGCCCGCTCCCGGGAGCGCGCTGTCGCTGTTCTACCGCGACGTCAAGCGGGGGCCAATGCGCTCTCTGCATGCATGATGAACATGGCAGCAGCGCCGCCTGTCGCAATTGCCAATCACTCGGACGCGTGAGAAGACTGCGCCAGCTCGCTTACGACTTTTGTATAAGTGATAGGGAGGTCGGCCCGATGGACGACAGGGTCAAGGACCAATCCGACGAAACTGACGAATGGCTCGACGCGCTCGATTCCGTCGAGGCCTTCGAGGGAATCGCCAAGGTCGACGACATTCTGGATGCGGTTGTCACCGCCGCCCGTCGTAAGGGGGCGAAGCTGCCGTTCGCCGCCAACACGGCTTATGTCAACACGATTGCGCCCGAAGAAGAGCCGCCCCATCCCGGCGACCGCCAGCTTGAGCAACACATCCGACGCTACGTCCGCTGGAACGCCGCGGCGATGGTGGTCAAGGCCAACAAGGAATCCTCCGAGCTTGGGGGACACATTGCGAGCTTCCAGTCGGCGGCGACGCTTTACGACACCGGTTTCATGCATTTTTGGCATGCCAGCAACGACACGCATGGCGGCGACCTCGTCTATTTCCAGGGCCATAGCTCGCCCGGTATTTATGCCCGCGCGTATCTCGAGGGCCGTCTGAGCGATGATCTGCTGGTGAACTTCCGCCAGGAGGTCGGGGGCAAGGGTCTGGCCTCCTATCCCCATCCCTGGCTGATGCCGGACTTCTGGCAATTCCCGACCGTTTCGATGGGTCTCGGGCCTTTGATGGCGATCTATCAGGCCCGGTTTCTACGCTATCTGCACGGACGGGGCCTCGCAGACACCGCGCCTCGCAAGGTTTGGGTGTTCTGCGGCGATGGCGAGATGGACGAACCGGAATCGCTCGGCGCCATCTCGCTTGCCGGCCGCGAGAAGCTCGACAACCTGATCTTCGTCATAAACTGCAATCTTCAGAGGCTCGACGGGCCGGTGCGCGGCAACGGGAAGATCGTGCAGGAGTTGGAAGCCGACTTCCGCGGCGCCGGATGGAATGTCATCAAATGTCTCTGGGGATCCGGTTGGGATGCGCTGCTCGCCAAAGATACAGAGGGCAAGCTGCGCCAGCTCATGTTCGAATGCGTCGACGGCGAATACCAGGATTTCAAGTCGAAGGACGGCGCCTACATTCGCAAGAATTTCTTCGGCCGCTATCCCGAGACAGCGGCGATGGTCGAGAAGTGGACCGACGCCGAGATCTGGGCGCTGACCCGAGGCGGACACGATCCGGTGAAAGTCTACGCCGCCTACAAGGCGGCGGTCGATCACAAGGGCCAGCCGACCGTCATCCTCGCCAAGACCGTCAAAGGTTATGGCATGGGCTCGGCCGGCGAAGGGCAGATGATCGCGCATCAGGCGAAGAAACTCGGCCACGACGCGCTCAAGTCGTTCCGCGACCGGTTCAAAATCCCGATCTCGGACACTGAACTCGATAACATTCCCTTCCTGCGCTTCCCCGAGGGCAGCAAGGAAATGATGTATCTGCGCGAGCGGCGCGCGGCGCTTGGCGGCTATCTGCCGTCGCGGCGGCGCAAGAGCGAGCCCCTCATCGTTCCTCCGCTTTCCGCTTTTGATGCGCTCTTGAAAGCAACCGCAGAGGGACGGGAAATCTCGACCACAATGGCCTTTGTCCGGATTCTGACCGTGCTCCTGCGCGACAAGAATCTCGGTTCGCACGTGGTTCCCATCGTCCCCGACGAGAGCCGCACCTTCGGCATGGAGGGTCTGTTTCGGCAGGTGGGGATCTTCAGCCAGGTCGGCCAGCTTTATCGGCCCCAGGACGCCGATCAGCTCATGTATTACCGCGAGGACCCAAAAGGCCAGATCCTTCAGGAGGGCATCAACGAGCCGGGCGCGATGGCCTCGTTCATCGCCGCGGGCACATCCTATTCGACCTCCAACGTGCCGATGATTCCCTTCTACATCTACTATTCGATGTTCGGCTTCCAGCGCGTCGGGGATCTCGCCTGGGCCGCCGGCGACATGCGGACGCGCGGGTTCTTGATCGGGGGCACCTCCGGCCGCACGACCCTCAATGGCGAAGGCCTGCAGCACGAGGACGGCCATAGCCATATCTTGGCGTCGACCATCCCGAATTGCGTAACCTACGATCCGAC
>DATCEJ010000578.1:0-5360 GCA_036510135.1 Roseiarcus sp.
TGTCGCCGTTGAGACACGCGACCGCCAGGTCAAGAGCCTCCGCTGCTTCCGATTTAGGCGCGAAGGGCGTTGTCGCCCAAACCTTGCCCTGACGGATATAGTCGATGAATTCCTTCTGTCCGCCATAGCTGACGATAGGGACCTTGCCTTCCAATTTAGTGCCGGTCAGCGCATCGGCCGCGGCGGTCGCCATGTTGTTGGTGATCGAGAGGACGCCGTTGATCTGCGTGCCGAAACGCTGCACGAAGTCCTGCATAACGCGCCGCGCCTTCCCCGCGTCGTAGTTTGCCGGCTGCATCCCGATCACCTTGATGTCGGGATATTTTTCCTTCCATATCGCCTCGGCGCCGGCCTCTCGCTGGCGCGGCGAACCGGCCGCGAGCACGCCCTGGATAACGACAACATTGCCGTGTCCGCCCATTGCCTGCGCGAGGGATTCGCCGATACGACGGCCCCCGTCGAATTCGTTCCAGCCGACATAGCCTTTCATGCCGGGATAGACGACGCCGTCGCCGGTGCCGGCGTTGTTGATCACCGCAACCGTGCAGACGCCCTGCTTGTTCGCACGCTCGATGCTGGGGACCACGCCCTCGGAGCTGACAGCCTGGATTATGATCGCCTTGGCGCCCTTCGCCAGCGCGTTCTGAAGGTTGGCGACCTCGGTGGACGGATCGAAATTCGATTGCGTGATCTGCAGGTTGGTTAGCCCAAGGGTCGCCGCCTCTTCCTTGAATCCGGCGTCTCCCGCAGCGACATAAGGATGAACGCCCGGCTGGATGACTTGAATCAGCGCATCTTTTGCCGCCCCTACGACAACGTCATTTTCTGTCAGCGGGGAATGAATGGCGGCGGATTCGGCGGCCCGCGCCGGCGTCAAGGCCGGGACAAGCCCGGTGAGCGTCAGAGCGATCGCGGTGGCCTTTACAGTTTGTGGTGTCATCGTTTCTCTCCTCCTGTTTGGTTTCAATATTGGCGCGCAGTCGCGCTTCCGGGCCTCATGCGCTGGAGCGACCCGCTGGGCCTGGGCCCGCGTCCGCGATCAACGTCGCTGATACCGGGGATGGGTCGGGCGTGTCTGCAGCATCTACCGCGATGGGACCAATGCGCCCCGCCCTCTTTTGCAGCGCGCTATCCGCCGCAACGGCGACGATGATGATGAGACCAGAGAAGATGCTCTGGTAATTGGGATCCAGGCCAAGCAGGTTGAATCCGTTCGACACCACCCCGATCAGCAGCACGCCGACCACGGCCATGAAAACCGTGCCGCGGCCACCGGCGATGCTGACGCCCCCGACAACTGTGGCGGCAATCACATCGAGCGGCAGCCGCGCGCCAGCTCCCGGATCGGCAGTGTTCAGAAGGCCCATAAGTATGAGCGAGGCCAGCGCGCAGAGGAATCCCATGATGACAAACGGGATGAAGCGCAGGCGCTCGACCCGCAGACCGGCGTAACGCGCCGCCTCTGGATTGGCTCCCACCGCGAACAGTTCCCGGCCGCCAACGGTCGAATGCAGAAGCCACGCGGTCGCCGCAATCACTACGGCGAACAGGTAAGCCGGGATTGGAACCCGGACGAGCCGCAAATTCATGAGGTTCTGAAGGGTCCGGTCGGTCAGCACGATTGGCTGCGATCCGGACAGCAGGAAGGCGAGGCCCCCAAAAGCAAGGCCACTGCCGAGCGTCGCGACCAGCGAGTTCACCGCCAACCGGGTGACAATCAGACCATTGACGACGCCGAGCAGGAGACCTACCACGAGGCCGGCGGCGACGCCAACGGGCGTGTTCACTCCATTCGCCGCCAGAGCGACGACGACGCCGATCAACGCCACCTGCCCGCCCACCGACAAATCGATATTGCCCGAGACCAGAAGCAGCGTCATGCCCATGGCGGTCACGCCGACGACCGAGACCTGCTCGGAAACGTTGCCGAGATTGTCGATTGTCGTGAACACATTGCTGAGCAGGCTCAGCGCAGCGCAGATGGCCAACAGAACGAGGAACACGGCGTAGTATTGAAGCGTCTGACTCGTGGGCGCGAGGCCTCGATATCGGCAGGGACGGTCGCTCACGCGGCGCTCACGTTCGGCGCGCGCGCGCGCATGCGCGTCGCGGCCTCCAGTTCATGGCTCGTCAGTTCCGCCCCGCCGAGTTGGGCAACGATCCGGCCCTCGCCCATGACCAGGACGCGGTCGCAGAGCTCGACCAACTCTTCAGGGTCCACCGAATGCACCAGCAAC
Source organism: Roseiarcus sp. (assembly GCA_036510135.1). Lineage (GTDB taxonomy): Bacteria > Pseudomonadota > Alphaproteobacteria > Rhizobiales > Beijerinckiaceae > Roseiarcus. The sequence continues at coordinate 2,238 of DATCEJ010000578.1, forward strand.
GCGTTGTCCTCGGCGCAGAAATCGGCCAGCGTCTTGTGAATCGCACGCCGCCCGCGCACGTCCACGCCTCGGGTGGGGTCGGCAGCAAGCAGGCAGATTCCGGGTCGTTCGAGCCAGCGGCCAAGCGCGACCTTCTGCTGATTGCCCCCGCTTAGCGAGCGCATCGGCTGGGTCGCCTCCCCCTTGACCGCTAGGCGATGGATCGCCGACCAAGCCGATCTGACCTCCTCGCTCGGGTGCAACGGCGAGATCTGGCCGCGATTCGCCAGGGTGGTCAGGCTGTGGTTGCGCGCCACTGACCACTCGCCAATCAGCGTGCGTGCGCGGTCACCGGAGACGTAGCCGACGCCAGCCGCAATCCGAGCGCCGGCGTCGCCACGCAACTGTCCCCCGCGCCAGGAGATCTCGCCCGCATGGGGCCGCAAGCCGAAAATGGCCTCGAGCGCATCGCGACCGCCGGATCCTTCAAGCCCGTAGAGCCCGACGCGCTCGCCGAGCGCAACCGTAAAGTCGAGCGGCCCGACGCCGCCGCAGCGAAGTCCTCGAACGACGAGACCCGGGCTATTCGTCGGCTTTGCATAACTCACTGGCGCGACGACTGCATCCGCCGCTGTCACATCTCCGGTCATGGCTACGAGCAGATCACGCTCCGACAGCCCGGAAGCGCTTCGACCAAGCGCGACTCTGCCATCACGAAGCACGGTCACATCATCGCAGACGTCGAGGACATCCTCGAGGAAATGGCTGACATACAAGATTGCGACGCCGTCGCGCGCCATCCGGCGCAGGTTGTCGTGCAACATCCGTCGTTCACCGGCATCGAGGCTGGACGTGGGCTCGTCGAGGATGACGACGCGCGAGCCGAGATAACGCGCGCGGATGATGGCCGTCATCTGCCAGCCATGCAGCCCCACGCGACCAAGCAGCGCATCGGCGGGCGGAGCGCCGGGGAACATCTCTGCGCGATGGCGGTACTCCGCTTCCACTTTGCGCCGCTTGCGCCCGCTCAGGAAACCGCCCGACTGCTGCCCCAGCACCATGTTTTCCGCAGCTGTCAGGTTAGGAAGAAGCGGCAATTCCTGGTGCACGACGCCGATCCCGGCGCCCTCTGCGTCCTGTGGCCCCGTGAACTGGACATCACTGCGTCCTTCCATCCGGATATCGCCAGAGGTTGGACGCTCAATCCCGCAGAGAATCTTGATCAGTGTGCTCTTGCCCGCGCCGTTCGCGCCCAGCAGCCCATGCACCCGACCGCCGGCGAGTTCCAGATCGATGCCGCGCAGCACAATGCTCGCCGGGGGATAGACCTTGCCGATCGCCCGGACCGACAACACCGCCGGTCCGCTAACCGTCTTGTCCGACATAGCGATTTCTTTCCTCGCTGATCAGACCCAACGTCTAGGTCGCGGAGGCGAGCCGGGTCTCGCGCATCAGCACCTGATTGATCCGAGCCATGACCTCCGCATGATGGGCCTGTGCGGCGGGCGCCATGTCGAACTCCGGACGCCGCTCGGGCTCGAAATGGCGGTATTCGTCCACGCCGCGCACGAGCGTCGCCGAATCCCGCATGCCCGCGGCTTGGCGCACGTAGGTTGGAACGTAGCGGATGGCGAAGCCGATGCGTCGCTTGGCCGAAGGGTTCGGCTCGGACCCGTGGATCAGCCGCACATGGTGCAAAGACATCTCGCCGGGCTGTAACGGCAACTCGACAGCCTTGCTCTCGTCCACTTCCACCATGATTTCCTGGCCGCGGCTGAGCAGGTTGTCAGCTGCGAAGGTGTCGCGATGCGGCGCCTGGTCCAGCTTGTGCGATCCGGGAATGACCCGCATCGCCCCGTTCTCATGGCTGCTCTCGCTCAGGGCCACCCAAGCCGTAACGATATCCGCCGGCTCCAAGCCCCAATAGGTGGAATCCTGGTGCCAAGAGACAAAACTTGGATTCCGCGGTTCCTTGATGAAGAAGCTGCTGCCCCAGGCCAGGATGTTGGGGCCGATCACCTGCTCCACCGAGTCAAGCACGCCGGGATGGCGGATAAGCCCGTCAAGCCAGGTCAGAAGCAGATGCGGCTTGTTGCGGAGACCGACGGTTAAGCCGTTGTTGTCAGCCTCGAAGGCTTCGAGCTGGCTGCGCAGATTGGCGGCCTCGTCGCTGGTCAAGGCCCGAATCGGGGCATAATAGCCCTGTTCATTGAACTGGCGGACGGCGTCCGTCGAAATTGTTCCCATGCGATCCTCCCGCGGGCGCGGATTGTTCTGCCGCATTCCGCCAGTGTAGTGACACTTTCAATGGTAAAAGTGACCTCAACCGCTGTCAACGGGAAACCAGCGTCGGAGCGTTACAGCGCTCCCGCCCTGGAAAAGGGTTTGGACCTGCTGGAAATTCTCGCCGATGAGGCCGGCGCCCTGACCCAGAAGCAACTCGCAGAACGGGCAGGCCGGTCAATTGGCGAGATTTTCCGAATGCTGGGCGTGCTGGAACGACGCGGCTACCTGGTGCGCGACGGGTTGACGGGCCGTTACAGCCTGACTCTGAAGTTATTCGTCCTTGGCAATCGCCATCAGCCCACGCGACGGCTGCAAGCGGCAGCATTGCCTGTCATGCAGGACCTGGCGGAGGCGGTCGGCCAGTCGTGCCACTTGGTCGTGGCGACCGAAGACCGGATGACTGTAGTCGCTCAAGCTGAGCCCCGGGGGCCGATGGTCTTCACGGTCAAGCAGGGCGCTGACTTCCCGTTATCGGCGCATCGGGTCTCAGCCCGTGTTCTCGCCGCGTTCGCGTCGCGGGGACGGCAGGATGAGATGCTGCAGGCGATGATCGTTGAGGACCGAGCGCCCGATTCTTCGACACTGCGCAAGCGCCTGAATCGCATCGCTCGGGAGGGTTACGACATGGTGCCTAGCGAGACGATCGGCGGAGTCATCGACCTCGCCTTCCCCGTGTTCGATCAGGACGGATACGCCAAGGCCTCACTCGTCGTACCTCTGCTGCCAGTAATTGGACGAACCCCAGAGACCGAGACCGTGAAGGCCAAGGTAGCCGAAGCAGCCCAGCGAATCTCAGCGGCGATCGGCGGGGTTGCGGCAGAGTCATGAGGGACCGGCTGGCGCGTCGTGGCCGCCATG
>DATCEJ010000579.1:0-2409 GCA_036510135.1 Roseiarcus sp.
CCTGGCCGGCGGCAGGAGAGGTACAATCGCCGCGATGAAGATCGCGACCTTCAACGTCAACGGCGTCAATGGCAGGCTTCCCGTGCTTCTTCGCTGGCTCGAGGAGACGTCCCCCGACGTTGTCTGCCTTCAGGAACTCAAGTCCGAGACGTTTCCACAAACCGCGCTCCGCGCGGCGGGCTACGAGACGATCTGGCTGGGCCAGAAAAGCTGGAACGGCGTCGCAATTCTGACGCGCGGCAAGGCGCTGGTCGAGACGCGGCGCGCGCTGCCCGGCGACGATGACGACCTGCACAGCCGTTACATCGAGGCCGCGGTCGACGGCCTCTTGATCGGCTGCCTCTACGTGCCGAACGGCAATCCGGCAAAAAGTGAGAAATTCGACTTCAAGCTGCGCTGGTTTGAGCGCTTGATCGCGCATGCCGCCGAGCTTCTCGCCACTGGCGCGCCGATCGTGCTCGTCGGCGATTACAACGTGATGCCGACCGAACTCGACGTCTATAAGCCGGAGCGGTGGGTCAACGATGCGCTGTTTCGCGTCGAGGTGCGAGACGCTTTTCACCGGCTTGCCGCGCAGGGTTGGACCGACGCCTTGCGAACGCTTCATCCCGGCGAGCGCATCTACACATTCTGGGATTATTTTCGTAACGCCTACGCGCGGGACGCCGGATTGCGCATCGACCACCTGCTGCTCAGCCCTTCGGTCGCCCCCCGCCTCAAGGCGGCTGGCGTCGATCGCGAAGTGCGAGGATGGGAAAAGGCGAGCGACCACGCGCCGGTCTGGATCGAACTTGCGGACCGGGCGCCCGACCCGCCGAAGCGGCGCCGGCCTTCCTCACCGCCGGCCGCGGGATAGATGGGCCTGCGGTCAAAAAGGGGTGCAAAAATCACCGCTCTGACCCCTCCGTCATATGTGGACGGCCCCGATTGGCAAGCGGGAACTTTACGTTCTGATCCCTTTGGTCGGCTGCGGTCATATGTCCGGCCTTTGAGTGCGGGTTTTGACCGCTGGCCCTGATGATATCCGACGCCCGAGGTCCCTGATCATGGCCGCGAGCTCGAAGCTCGTGACGGAGCGCGGGGTGTCCCTGGGTTCGGTGGCGACCGTGTGGATCATCACGTCTTTGCACTTGCCAAACTGCGAAAGGTCATAGCTCTTTTCGATAAGCCCTTTTTCCGGTTTCGTCGCCAGCTTCAGGCTCTGGTGAAAAGCTCTTCCCGGAAGCCTTCTCCGGTGGACATGATCGCCCAGCAGATCCGGGCGAGCTTGTTGGCCAGCGCGACCGCGACGACCCGCTCCGGCTTCTTGCTTCTCATCGAGACGATCCACTCGGCCAGGCCGCCTTTGTATTTGGCGGCCACGCGCAGCACCGAGGTGCATCCCACGACGAGCATCTTGCGCAAGTACCGGTTGCCCTTCTTGGTGATGACGCCGAGCTTTTCCTTGCCGCCGCTGGAATACTGGTTCGGTGTGATTCCGAGCGAGGCGCTGAAATCGCGCCCGGACTTGAACACGCCGGGATCGGGATGGCTCGCGGTCATAGCCGAGGCGATGAGCGGGCCGACGCCAGGAACCTCCAACAGCAGTTGGCTCGTGGGGCTTTTCGCGTTCGTCTTGCCGATAGACTTCGCCAGGCTGGCGATGCGCGTGTCGAGTTGCTCGGTCTGGAGCGCCAACATCTCCACCGCCGCAAGCGCTTCGTCGGGCAACGTGGTTTCCGCCCGCGCCAGGGCGATCAACTCCTCCAGCCGATGAATGCCCTTGGCCACGATTAGGCCGAACTCCGCCAGATGGCCGCGCAGCGCGTTGACGTTCATCGTGCGCTGCTTGACCAAAAGATCGCGCGTCTTGTGAAGCATCAGGACGGCCTGTTGAGCGACGCTCTTGACCGGAACGAAACGCATCTCGGGCCGCGACATCGCCTCGCAGATCGCCCCCGCGTCGGCTGCGTCGTTCTTGCCGCGCTTGACGTAGGGCTTGGTGTAGGCCGGCGGCATCAAGACGACATCATGGCCCATCGCCCTCAATTCGCGCGCCCAATAATGCGCCGATCCGCAAGCCTCCATCCCTACGCGGCATGGCGCGACGCCCTTGAAGAACTCACGAAATTTCGTTCGCGTGAGTTTTCGAGCCACCGCGGCCCCACCTTCCTGCTCGATCGCATGAACCTGAAAAAAGTTCTTCGCCAAATCGACGCCAATTCGGATAAAGGTTTTCACGGACGGTCTCCCCGTTGGTGGCGCTTCGGCGACCACGTCTTGGCACTTGATGCCGTTTGGGTGGGGCCGTCCACATCATCATGGCCAAACGCTCGTGATCCAGCGATGATTCCGCACGATCCGTCGGCTCACCTTTCGGGCTTCCCAATCGGGGCAAGCCGACTGAAGAGGGTTGCCCGACGTAGGAAC
>DATCEJ010000580.1:0-16967 GCA_036510135.1 Roseiarcus sp.
CCAATCGTCAAATTCAGCATCGTGGGCCCCCCCAGCCGGATTACGAACGTCGATCTCCTTATCCGAACCGACAAACCGGAACAGAAACCACTTCTGCGTCTGTCCGCGGTACCGGCCGCTCCACCGCCCGCGCGCGTCTTCCGGCAAATCGTATTTGAGCCATTCCGGCAGCTCCGCGATCAGTTCGGTCGAACTGACGTTGGTCTCCTCCCAAAGCTCGCGCTTCGCGGCTTCGAACGCTTGTTCCCCCGCGTCGATTCCCCCCTGCGGCATCTGCCACGAGCGAATGTTCAAAACCTCGGCCCCGCGCTTGCGCTTGCGATGGCCGATGAACGCATCGCCAGCGCGATTGACCAGCGCCACTCCGACGCATGGGCGATAGTGGCGCCCGCTCATGGATTGAGGGACCCGTCCGATTGAGCGGATGGCAGAAGGCCATATTTCGACTTTTCGTGAAGGCGGGTGTCGGGGCTGGGCGCGAGCTTGACCCCCAACGCCTGCGCCACATCGATGAAAAGCGGCTTCGGTGGGCCCCCGGCCCCACGCGTGATCTTGACCCCGCTCGTCGTTTCCACTTGCGCCGCCGAGGCCGATGGGGAGGAGGCGGTTTGCTGCACGCTTGCCGTTGCGTCTGGGGCGTCGAGCTTTCGCGGCACGGGCAAGAGTTCGACTTTCGCCACCGCAAATGGCTCGCCGTTGAGAGACAAGTCTTGTCGCGGAAGCGCAACGAAGCCAACGGCTATCGCAAGAAGCACGACGCCAATCGCTGCTTCTTTTGTCGAGCGCCTACGCACCACGGCCAGCGCCGGTGCAGCGCCCGAAACAAATCCGAGCGGTTCGTCCAGTTCGTCCCACACTTCAGTCGAAACCTCTTGCCCTGAACGCCTCAGAGTCGCGAATCAACCTTGTCCGAGCCTATTCTCGATCCCGGCCGAGGGCCCGCGCTCCAACTCATACCCGATGCAGGCGGCGCAAGTCTTCCGTCTCATTTTCGGCCCTGATACGAGTCGACGCCACATCTTTATGATCCACGCACGCGACCCCAAGGTGAAGCATTGTCGATGACCCGCAATCTGATCACCGACGTTGGAGGCGTGCTCGTCGGATCGGCCGACGACGAGCGGCTCGCTTCAGGCGTCACCGTGGTCTTGTTCGAGGAGCCCGCGATCGCGTCGATTGCGATGAACGGCGGCGCGCCGGCGTTGCGCGACACGGCTCTGCTCGAACCGGAAATGACCATCGAGCGGGTCGACGGCTTCGTTCTTTCCGGGGGATCGGCTTTCGGCCTTGATGCGGCGGGCGGCGTGATGACCTACCTGGCCGAGATCGGTCGCGGCTTCGAGCATCGTGGGGCGCGGGTTCCGATTGTGCCGGGAGCGAGCCTCTTCGACCTCCTCAATGGGGGTGACAAATCCTGGGGCCGCAAGCCCCCTTACTGGGACATGGGCCTCAAAGCTGCGTCGACCGTCGCCACCGACTTCGCACTTGGAACCGCAGGCGCAGGATTTGGCGCGACGACCTACAACCTCAAAGGCGGCCTGGGCTCCGCGAGCGCGGTGACCTCGAGCGGCTTTCGTGTCGGTGCGCTTGTGGTCGTCAATTCGGTCGGTCGCGCCACGCGGGGCGAAAGCCCCTATTTCTGGGCCGCGCCTTACGAACGGAAAGCCGAGTTCGGCGGCCTTGGCTTTGGCCCGATGGATATCGAAGATCACCTGACGCTTCGCCTCAAGTCCGATACGCCGTCCAGCACCGACCTTATGGTTGTCGCCACGGACGCCGCGTTGAGCACGACGCAGCTCAAGCGCGTAGCGACAATGGCGCAGGACGGTTGCGCGCTTGCGCTACGTCCCGCCCATGCGCCGATGGACAACGATGTCGTCTTCGCGGCGGCGACGGCGCAAGCGAGCACGGTTCCAAACCTTCGAGACCTCACTGAAATCGGCATGTTGTTTGCCGAATGCGTCGCTCGAGCGATCGCTCGAGGCGTCTACGAGGCGACCCCGCTTTCCGTCCCGGGGGCCCAGCCCGCGTGGCGGCAGCGGCGGACGATGAATCCGACCATCGGCTGAACCGTGTCGAGTGAGCGCCGATCTTGTGCTGCGGGCGCGCCCGTCGCGATTGCCTTGACCGCCGACGGCCCGCGATTACCCGTCGCTCATCAAAGCGGGATGAGCAGACTTAACCGCTTGAGCTTGCGCGCGCCATTTGTCCGCCTCCCTCCGGCTTTGGCGTGAGGCTCTCCGGTGGCGCCCTTGCGATAGCCAGGTCGCTGCCGCGCCGGCGACGACGCCAAGCATGGCTGCCGCAATCACGACGGCAAAGAGCGGCGCCGGGATCGAAAACGCAGCATTGTCGCTGGAAGCAAAGGGGTCGAACGAAACGGTGACAAAGTCGCGATTGGCGAAGGCGAAACCGAGAAGGATGATGGCGCACAGAGCCAGGATGGCGAATCTTATGAAGCGGACCATACGAGCCTCATCCTCTCGACCTGTCGAGCTCTCGCCAGAGCAATGGTTCCAAAAGTTCTAGACCAAGTCGGCGGAGCGATTGAGACGCTCGCGCATTTCTTTACCGGTCTTGAAGAACGGCGCCAGTTTCTCGGTCACCGGAACCTTGTCGCCGGTGCGCGGATTGCGACCCGTGCGGGCCCGGCGTTGTTTGGTCGAGAACGCGCCGAAGCCGCGCAATTCGACGCGCTCGCCACGCGCGAGCGCGTTTGTGATCTCGCCGAGAATTGCGTCGATGATGTTCTCAATGTCGCGTTGATAAAGATGCGGATTGCGGGCCGCCATGCGCTGGACGAGTTCAGACTTGATCACCGAATGTCCCCAACTCGAAATGCCGACGTTCGCCCGGCCTTAATGCCCTGAAACGGGGGTCCGCATCAATAGCAAACCGCGTCTTCGTTACAACGCGATGTCGTTCGGCCTCGCCTCGACCTCGACGAAGTGAGCGCCCAACACGTTCAGTCCGAACGGAGAACCTCGTATTGGCCGGTCCGCCGAAACCGCGTGAGATAGGACGGAATGATCGCGTCGGCAGCCTGAGGCGCGATCCCAAGGGAAGTCAGCACGCGCCCTTCGGCTTCCGCCTCTGCGGATACGACGTTGTCGGACGCAAGCAAATCGACTTGATCGCGGGTCGTAGTCAACAATTTGGGAAAAAGCCCGAATGTCGCTTTCGACGCAAATTGAGTGCAGGACGCGATCCAACGCGACGGAGCGAGGGGAAGGCCGATAAGCGGACGGCGGCGATCAATTGCGCTTAAGGTGAGTTCGGCCGCTTCGCGCAGCGTCATCGTTCCTGGACCGCCGAGTTCGTATATTGTGCCAGGCTTCGCCAAACCGGAAAGCGCCGCAGCGACCGCCCGCCCGACATCGCCGGCATAAACTGGCTGCAAACGACTCTCGCCGCCGCCCAGCAGGGGCAAAACCGGAAAGTAGCAGGCGAGGGCGCCGAAGCGGTTGAAGAAACCATCCTCCGGGCCGAACACGACCGACGGACGCAGGACGACCGCGGTTGGAAAGGCGTCGCGCGTCGCCTTCTCTCCGAGCCCTTTGCTCGAGATGTAGGGTGAACCGGAGTTCGGGTCAGCGCCGATTCCCGAAATATGTACATAGGACGAAATGCGCGCGGCCGCTGCCGCTCTGGCCAGCGCGGAGGCGCCCTCGACGTGGACTGCGTTGAAGGTCTGCGCTCCGCTCTCCGCTGTCACGCCCGTCGCGTTGACCACTGCGGTCGCGCCCTCGATCGCTGCGGCGATCGAATCCGGGAAGCGAAGATTCGCCTGCACCGGCTGGATTTGTCCCACTCCCCCGATCGGCTGCAGGAAAGCGGCAAGATCAGGTCGACGCACGGCCACTCGAACGCGCCATCCTTCGTGGACCAGCGCCCTGACGATATAGCGTCCGAGGAATCCCGATCCGCCGAATACCGTCGCCAAACGGTTGGCTTCCCTGGTGGCTTCGGTCATCGGGTCCTCTCCACAGGGGCGCCGCCCGTTTAGGCGAAGGCGGCTCCATCTGTATACCGGGAAACGCGCTTAAGGCTCGACAAAAGATTATGCGTTCGCCTTCTGACGCGCAGCGACGACCAGATCGGCCCCGCGCCCGGAAAGTTCGGCCAAATGATCGAATTTGGTCTCGAACGCGCCGACGCCCGAGGTCGCGGAGCGCAATTCGACAATGAGATCGCCGATCTCGGCCTCGGGGATCAGCGCCCGCAGCGCTTCCCAGCCCGCCCAGCCCTCCCGGGCTTCGAAACCGAGGATCTGGCCGCGCCGGGCGCTGACCAGCGCGCTTGCCCGTGCGAGCGCGTCGGTCGGCACATAGACGGTCACCGAAAGAATCGGCTCGAGCAGCATGGAATGCGCTTTGACCAAAGCCTCATCCAAGGCGACCTTGGCTGCCGCGCGAAACGCCATGTCGGAGGAATCGACGGTATGATAGGAGCCGTCGACCAACGTCACCGAGACATCGACCACCGGAAATCCCAGCGGACCGCGCGCCATCGCGTCGCGAGCGCCGGCTTCCACCGAAGAAAAATACTGTCTCGGCACCGATCCGCCATGCACCCGCTCGGCGAAGGCGAAGCCCTCGCCGCGGCCGCGTGGACCGACCTCGACAACGACATCGCCAAATTGTCCGTGCCCACCTGATTGCTTTTTGTGCCGTCCGCGCACCGTTACCGGGTCGCGAATCGATTCCCGATAGGCGACGGACGGTTTGTGCGATTCTATGGTTACGCCGAAACGGTCGGCGAGTCGCTCGGCGGTCACGCGCAAGTGCATTTCGCCCTGACCGAGCAGCTTCAATTCAGACATCTCAGCGTCCTGGACGTAAGACAGCGCGCGATCCTCTTCGCAAAGTTTGGCCAGCGCGCTCGCAAGCCTGACCTCGTCCTTTCTGTCCTTGACGCGGATGGCGATTCCCTGAGTTGCGGGCGGAGCCCCAGCCGTCGCGCCGGGCGATGGAGCGGTTCGCCCCTCAGAGATGCGGTCGCCGGTGGCGAGGTCTTCCAATCGCGCGAAAGCGATGGTGTCGCCTTCTTCGGCGCGGGTCAGTTTCGAGGACATGGCGCCCATGAGCCGCGCCAATCCTCCGATACGCTCCTCGACACCGCGCGAATTGACGACGGTCGCCCCGTCGGCGAAGGCGCCGCGCAGCACCCGCGCCAGCGACAGCTTGCCGCCGTGCGCGGTGTGAATCGTGCGCATCACCTGCGCCAAAGCTGACCCTTTATCCTCAATCCCAAGCCGCTTGCGCGTATGGGGAACACCCGGCGACTCATGTCTCAGCGCCTTGAGGAGTCGGGTGACGCCGTGGCCGGCGATCGCCGAACCCAGGAGCACCGGCACGACCTGTCCGTCGCGCAGCTCGCGGGCCAGATCGTCGAAGACGAGGTCCTTCGGCGGGTCGATGTCACTGATCAATTGCTCCATCAGCGCGTCGTCATAATCGGCGAGCTTCTCGAGCATCAGATAGCGCGCCTGTTTTTCCTCAGGCAGCACGCCTGCCGGCATCTCGATGACGCTGGATGGCGCAGCCTCGCGATAGACGAAGGCCCGCTCGAGCGCGAGATCGACAAATCCAGTGGCGACGCCGTCCTCCCATACCGGAATCTGGCGCAGCAGCAGCGGCGTGCGCGAGGCCGGTTGAAGCATCTCAAGCGTTTCGCGCAGTCCCCCGTTCGCCTGGTCGATTTTGTTGAGGAACAGGATGCGCGGCAATCCCAGGTCTTCCAGTTCGCGCAGGATGACCTGTAGCGCCGGGATCTTGCGTGGGTCGGCCTCGCATACGACGACGGCGGCGTCGCAGACGGGCAACGCGTAGCGCATGTCATGGATGAATTCGATCGACCCCGGGGCATCGAAGAAGGTAAGCCGGTCCCCAAGGTAGTCGATGCTGGCGACGTTGGGCTCGACGCTCATCGCGTGACTGCGCGCCTCCGAGCTTGAATCTCCGACGGTGGTGCCTTCGCGCACAGACCCTTGCCGCGCCACGCCGCCGCCACGCGCCAATATCCCCTCAAGAAGGCTGGTCTTTCCGCTCTGAAACGGCCCAACGATCGCGACAAGACGGGGACCGGCGACGCGGTTCTCGTGATTGGGTGCGTTCATGTCGGCCTCCGTAAAGCATTGCGTTATGTGGCGAGGCGTTGAGCTCCACCATCGCTATGCGATCCACTCCCTAGACCCGAGCGCCCCTCGGACGCGATTTTCTTAGTTCCTACCGCACCTTGGTCTTGGCGCCGGCGTTGTCGACGGCTACGGACCATGCTGTCGTGCGGCGGTATGGTTGCAAGAACAGGCCCGCCGCGCAAGACGGTTGGCGGCCGGGGCGCAAAGCGCCGTCGCCCTCGCATTCGCCGCCACCGTCCTGTATGAGGCCCAGCCGCGTGCTGGCGAGGTTTGAGGGTTTATGAGTCAAGGCCAATCGATCGACGCCGAACAGGCGACGGCGGCGCTTGCCGGGCGCTCGGTTGTGCTTGTCGGCATGATGGGAGCCGGAAAAACCTCGGTTGGAAAACGGCTCGCGGCAAAGCTCGGACTGCCATTCGTCGACGCCGATGCGGAGATCGAAGCGGGCGCTCAACTGACGATTTCCGAGATCTTCGAGCGTTTCGGCGAGGCTTATTTCCGTGAGGGCGAGCGCAAGGTGGTCGCGCGCTTGCTCACCAGCGGGCCGATGGTGCTGGCGACAGGCGGCGGCGCGTTCATGAACGCGACCACGCGCGAAAATATCGCGGGTCGTGGCGTCTCGATCTGGTTAAAGCCCAGTTTCGACATTCTGCTTGCTCGGGTGCGGAAGAAATCCACGCGGCCGCTGTTGAAAACGGCGAACCCGGAGGAGACGCTCCGTCAGCTGCTCGACGAGCGGTCGCCGATCTATGCGCTTGCCGATTTCACCATTGACTCGCTTGACGCCGCCCACGATTCCGTTGTCGAGGCCATCCTGCAGCGCCTGCATCCGGCGCCCGGCAATGACGCTGGAGCGTGGTCCCAAGCGAGGCGCCGCGTGGAGGTGCCGCTAGGCGCGCGCGCCTATTCGATCCTGATCGGACCGGATATTCTCGACGACGCGGGCGCTGAAATTGCCAGGATCGCTCCGGGCGTCAATTGCGCCGTGGTGACCGACGCACGGGTTGCGCCGCTCTATCTCGACCGGCTCACCGCAAGTCTCGAGCGGGCGGGTTTGAGCTCCACCTCGATTGTCTGCCCGCCGGGGGAGGGCTCGAAGTCCTATTCCGAGTTCGCCCGCGTCGCCGATGCGTTGATTGAGGCGCGCATCGAGCGAAGAGACATTGTCATTGCGCTCGGCGGAGGCGTGGTCGGCGATCTTGCCGGATTCTGCGCCGCGACCCTGCGGCGGGGCGTACGCCTGGTGCAGATCCCGACGACGCTGTTGGCTCAGGTCGACTCAAGCGTCGGTGGCAAGACGGGAATCAATTCACGCCATGGAAAGAACCTCGTCGGCGCGTTTCATCAGCCGTCGCTCGTGCTGGCCGACACCACTTGCCTCAATTCGCTTAGCGAGCGCGATTTTCGCGCGGGCTTCGCCGAGGTGGCCAAATACGGACTGTTGGGCGACCGCGACTTTTTCGAGTTTCTGGAGTCGAAATGGCGCGACCTGTTCGCCGGGGGACCGGCCCGCGCCGAAGCGATCGCGATCAGTTGCACGGCCAAGGCGCGCGTCGTCGTTGCCGACGAAACGGAACAAGGCGAGCGCGCGCTGCTCAACCTTGGACACACTTTTGGCCACGCCTTGGAGAAGCTGACCGGTTATGATCCGACCCGGCTCGTGCACGGCGAGGGCGTCGCCATCGGCATGGCGCTGGCCTTTCGTTTCTCCCTTGATCTGGGTTTGTGCTCGGGGCAGGACGCTGCGCGCGTCGAGGCGCATCTGAAGGCCGTGGGCCTTCCGACGCGCATATCCGACATCCCCGGCTTCGCGGCGGATTCGGGAAGTCTGCTGGCTGCAATGCGCCAGGACAAGAAGGTCGAGCGGGGCAGACTCACCTTCATCCTCGTCAGAGGCATCGGCGAGAGCTTCATCTCCCGCGATGTTGAGGAAGCAAGCGTCTCAGCCTTCCTCGCGCGGGAACTGGCTCCTGCGAGCTGACCCCCCTTGAAGGGCATTACGCCCGAATGCGCCGCCCGTGTTAGAACCACGTGATGTCGTACACCCTCGACATTGTCGTCATTATCCTTAGCGTCGCCGCCGCTGCGTTCTTCGCCTGCGCCGAGACCGCCCTGACGGCTGCGTCTCGCGCCCGTATGCATGCGCTGGAAACCGCAGGCGACCAACGAGCGAAGTTGGTCACGCATCTCATCGGGGCGCGCAGTCGGCTCATCAGCGCGATGCTGCTCGGCGGACAACTCGTCACCATCGGCTCGTCGGCGATCGCAACGAGCGTCCTGCTTGGGATCTTTGGCGAAAAGGGTGTGTGGGCGTCGACTGCGATCATGACTGCGCTGATCGTCGTTTTCGGCGAGGTGATGCCGAAGACGATCGCCATCGCCTATCCCGATCGCGTTTCGCTGCTCATCGCGCCGCTCGTGTCGTTTTTCGTAACCGTCTTCGGCCCGGTCGTGAGCGCCGTGGAGATATTGGTGCGCGGCGTTCTGCGCCTTGCCGGCGTCTCGCTCGTCCACCATGACCCCGGAGTTTCCGGCCATGAAGAACTCATGGGCGCGGTCGACATCCTGCATCGCGACGGCGAAGTCGAGCGTGACGAGCGCGACATGTTCGGCGGCCTTTTGGAATTGTCCGAGATTCCAGTCTCGGACGTGATGATTCACCGCACCAAAATGCGGCTCATCGACGCCGACCTGCCGCCAGAGGAGCTGGTGCGCGAAGTGATCGCTTCTCCCTATACCCGGATGCCTCTCTGGCGCGGAGAGCCGGACAATATTATCGGCGTCCTGCACGCCAAGGACCTACTCCGGGCGTATGTCGCGGCTGGCGGGGGCGCCAGCAAACTTAATATTGCTGACCTCACACTGGAGCCGTGGTTCATTCCTGAGTCGACCACGCTGCGTGACCAGCTCCAGGAGTTCTTGCGCCGAAAGACCCATTCGGCGCTCGTTGTCGACGAGTACGGCGTCGTGCAGGGGCTGATCACGCTGGAAGACATAATCGAGGAGATCGTCGGCGATATTCGCGATGAGCACGACGTTGCGGTGCAGGGCGTGCGCAAACAGCGCGATGGCTCGGTTGTGGTCGACGGATCCGCCACGATCCGTGAGCTCAATCGCGCGGAGGGCTGGAATTTGCCTGACGACGAGGCCGCGACCGTGGCCGGCCTTGTGATTCACGAGGCGCGCTCGATTCCCGAGGCGCGTCAGACCTTCAGCTTTCATGGCTTCCGCTTCGAAGTGCTGCGCAAGCAACGTAATCGGATCGCCGTACTCAGAATCACCCCGCTTGCTCCTCGCACGGGGGAGCGCCGGGCGGTCGACCAGGACGGAGAAGCCGCGGCTCCCGACTGAAGCACGAGCCTATCGAGGCCGCGCGGCCGCAGGAATCGTTGCCGGTTTAACCCAGGTACCTATATAAGCGCCGTTGCATCGGCCAGCGGCCGACAAGAGGTTTGGATGTCCTGGAACAATCAAGGCGGGGGGCCATGGCGCTCGCAGGGTCGCGGGCCGTGGGGCCAAGGGCCGCGGGGCTCTCAACCGCCGGGCGACCTTGAGGAGATAATCCGCCGCACTCAGGAGGCCCTTGGAAAACTGATTCCTGGCGGATCAGGGCCAAGCGGCAAAGGTTTGGGCGCCCCGGGAGTGGTGTTGCTTCTGCTCGCCGCTCTCGCGCTCTGGTTGGCCTGGGGAACGTTCTATACGGTCCAACCGAGCGAAGTCGGCATCAATCTGGTGTTCGGCCGCTACACCGGCAAAACGGCGGCTGGTCTGAACACCAATTGGCCCTGGCCGATTGGCTCGGTTATCAAGGTTCCGGTCTGGGATCAGCAGATCACTGAAGTGGGCTATCGCAGCCTTGGCGGCGGCGAAGACATTCCCGAAGAAAGCCAGATGCTGACCGGGGACAAGAACATCGTCGACGTTCACTTCAGGGTGAATTGGCAGATCGACCCGGCCAAGCCCGAAAACTACGTGTTCAACGTTCTTAACCCACGCGAGACGGTCAAGGCGGTTGCCGAGAGCATCATGCGCGAGGTCGTCGGTTTGAAGACCATCGACGGCATTCTCACGACCGACAGGGCGTCCGTAGAAGCCGACGTGCAAAAGAGAATGCAGAATTTGCTTAACGAGTATCGGGCTGGCGTGCTCGTGAAGCAGGTTCAGCTGCAGTCCGTCGACGCCCCAAGCCAGGTTCTTTCCGCCTACCGCGACGTAACCGCTGCGCAACAAGACCAGCAGCGTGCGGTCAATGAGGCTGACACCTACGCCAACAAGGTGGTTCCGGAAGCGGAGGGCGGAGCCGCCCGAATCGTGGCCGAGGCCAAGGCCTATCGCGAGCAGACGATCCTGGACGCCAAGGGCCAGACTGCCCGCTACAACCAGATTTACCAGCAATATAAGAAGGCGCCGGCCGTGACCCGCGAGCGGATGTATCTCGAGACGATGGAGCGGGTGCTTGGCCCCATGGACAAGACCCTCGTCGATTCGAACTCCTCAAGCCCGCCCGTGCCCTATATCGCGCTCGAGCCGTTGCAGCCAAAGACGGGAGCGAGCGCCAAATGAGCCGGTCCCTGAACGGCTTTGTCCTCGCCGCCGTCGCGGTCGTCGCTATCATTCTCGCCTCGATGGCCACATTTATCGTCAATCCGACTGAACAGGCGCTCATCTTGCGGTTCGGCCAGCCGGTGCGCGACCTGATCGACGCGCCGGGCCTCTATTTCAAATGGCCGTTTGTCGATAACGTGGTCTATATCGACAAGCGCATTCTCGCCCTCGACAACGAGCGCCAGGAAGTGCTGGTCGCCGACAATCAGCGTCTCGAGGTCGACGCCTTCGTGCGCTACCGCATCGCTGATCCGCTCTTGTTTTATCAATCGGTCGGCGACACGCGCGGCGCCGACGCGCAACTTGGCGGCATGCTGAACTCGGCGTTGCGCCGCTCGCTATCGGGGGCCTCGATCACCGATATCGTGCGCGACAAGCGCGACGCTCTGATGGCCGACATCAAGGACCAGATGGTCGTGGGCGCCAAACGGTTCGGTCTTGATGTCGTCGACGTGCGCATCAAGCGGGCCGATCTGCCGGCGGAGAACTCGGAGGCGGTGTTCCGGCGGATGGAGACTGAACGGCAGCAGCGCGCCGCCTCCTATCGCGCGCAAGGGTCGCAGCAGAGCCAGCAGATCAAGGCTGAGGCCGACCGCAAGGTTACCGTCATCACCGCCCAGGCTCAACAGCAGTCGGAGCAGATCCGCGGCGAGGGCGATGGCGAACGCAACCGAATCTTCGCTGACGCCTATGGCGTCGATCCGGATTTTTTCGGCTTCTACCGTTCGATGCAGGCCTACGAGAATAGCTTCGCCAACGGGCGGACGCGCGCGCTCATCAGTCCGAAGTCGGACTTCTTCCGGTACTTCTCGACGCCGAACCCGGCCCCCGAGACTCCAAGTCCCCTGGCGCCCTCTGCAAATTCCGCGCCTTCCGCGAAGGCGGACTGAAATGGCGATCCGGCTGGTCCTGGCGATCGAAGTACAGGCCGGCTTCCCCGGGAAGCGAGGATGTGCGCAGGGCAAGCCTCGCTCAAGCCGTTGTGTTTAGCCGGACCAATCGACGAATCTGAGGAGAGCCCCATGCTGCACGACGGGTTGCGAATTTCGATGGGGCCTCGCCGCGCGCCAAGATCGGCGTGCGCGCTGGCAGTCCTTTCGGTTTTCCTCGCGGTTCCACTCGCCTTGGCGCCGGCTGGACCGGCGGCCGCCCAGGCGCGCCCGACCAATCTTGCCGACCTCGTCGATCAGGTCGCCGACGCGGTGGTCAACATTTCGGCCACTCAGACGATCGAAGACAAGGACGCGGCTCCAGATTTGCCGAAGGGCACGCCCTTCGACGAGATGTTCGAAGACTTCTTCAAGAACCACGGCATCAACCCGCAGCCGCGCGCCCGCCGGGCGCAATCTTTGGGGTCCGGGTTCATCATCGATCCGAGTGGCGTCGTGATCACCAATAATCACGTGGTCGGGGACGCCAACGATATCGTCGTCATCCTTACCGATGGCCGCAAACTCAAGGCAAAAGTCATCGGCAAGGATCCGAAGGTGGACGTGGCGGTGTTGAAGGTGGAGAGCGACAAGCCGCTCAAGACGGTCAAGTTCGGCGACAGCGACAAGATGCGCGTTGGTGACGGCGTGATGGCGGTCGGCAATCCGTTCGGCCTTGGCGAAACCGTGACGGCCGGCATTATTTCCGCCCGCAACCGCAATATCGACAGCGGCCCCTATGACGACTTTCTGCAAACCGACGCCTCCATCAACAAGGGCAATTCGGGAGGCCCGCTGTTCAATTTGCAGGGCGAGGTGATCGGCATCAACACCGCGATCCTTTCGCCTTCCGGAGGCTCGATCGGCATCGGCTTCGCCACGCCGTCCGCAACGGTCGTGCCGGTGATTGCGCAACTCTCGGAGTTCCACGAGACCCGGCGAGGTTGGCTCGGCGTGCGCATCCAGCCGGTCGACGACACCATCGCCGACAGCCTGAACCTCGGAACGGCGCGGGGCGCTCTGATCGCTGGCGTGGATGAGAAGGGTCCAGCAAAGCCTGCGGGCCTGATGGCGGGTGACGTGATTGTCAAGTTCGACGGCAAGGAGGTCAAGGAATCGCGCGATCTCCCGCGCCTCGTGGCTTCGATGGCGGTCGGCAAGCAGGTCGACGTCGTGGTCATCCGCGGCGGCAAGGAAGTGACCAAGACAGTGACGTTGGGACGGCTCGAGGACGGAGAAAAAAAAGTCGCGCTCGCCACTGAAAACGATGACACCCCGAAGATGGACGCAGTCACCAAGGCGCTGGGCATGGAGTTTTCCGCGCTTAGCGACGAGGCCCGCAAGACCTTCAAGATCAAAGACAGCGTCAAGGGCGTGATCGTGACTTCCGTCGAGCCCGGCTCGGCCGCTGCGGAAAGAGGATTGCGGCGGGGCGATGTGATCGAGGAGGTCAATCATCAGGCGGTCGAACATCCGGGCGACATCTCGAAAGCGATCGACAACACGAAGAAGGACGCGAAGAAGCCGGCGTTGTTGCTCGTCTCCAACGGCGAAGGCGAGGTTCGCTTTGTCGCCGTGCCAGTCGATTGAGGTCAAGGGAGCGGCGCAATGGCAGACGGATCCATACCGGCGGATAATGCGCTCGCGGTGGCGCGAGATGTCCTCAAGCGCGCACCGCTGATCGATGGGCACAATGACCTCCCCTGGGTCATCCGGGTTGACAGGGCGGCGCGAGGCGACGTCGTCGCCTACGACCTCAACCGAGTTCATGAGCGCACGGACACGGACATTCCCCGCCTCCGCGAGGGCTTGGTCGGGGCGCAGTTCTGGGCCGCGTTCCAGCCCACCAACGCGCCCCATCCAGCACGCACTGCGCTGGAGCAGATCGACCTCATCCGCCGCATCGAGGAGGCTCATCCCGATGTGTTCCTCCCGGCCCGGCGGGCTGCGGACTACGCCAAAGCGAAGTCAATGGGGAAGATCGCCTCCTTCACAGCGGTCGAGGGCGGCGTGGGGCTCGAGAACTCGCTGAGCCCATTACGTATCTGGCACGCGGCCGGCGTGCGTCTCATGACGCTTTGCCACAACGAAACGCTCGATTGGGTCGATTCCGCCACTGACGCGCCGCGCAATAATGGCCTCAACGCCTTTGGCCGTGCGATTGTTGGCGAACTCAACCGCCTCGGAGTGGTGATCGATCTCGCTCACACATCGCATGACGCCATGCGCCGTGTGCTCGACGTGACCGAAGCGCCGGTGGCGCTGTCGCACTCCAACGCCTTTTCGCTGTGCGATCATCCGCGCAATGCGCCCGACGACGTTCTCAAGCGCCTCAAGGCCAATGGCGGCCTGGTCATGGCGACATTCGTGCCCGGCTTCGTGTCGCAGGCGCTGCGCGACTGGCTGCGCCGTTCGCGCGACGCCTATGGCAAGGCGCCGGTGGCCGCCGATCCCAAGGCCCAGTTGTCAGAACTCGAGACCAAACACGGCTCGGCGCCGAAAGCGAGCCTCGAGCAGGTCGCGGATCACATTGTCCGCCTGGTGGAGACCGCTGGCCTCGACCATGTCGGCGTAGGCTCCGACTATTTCGGCGGGGCCTCGCCGGTCGGGCTCGAAGACGTGAGTCGCTTTCCACACCTGTTTGCGGAGTTGGTGCGCCGCGGCTTCTCCGAGAGCGACCTCGAGAAGCTGTCGTCGAAGAACATGCTGCGCGTGCTGCGGCGGGTGGAAACGGTCGGAGCATCCCTGCGCAAGAGCCGGCCGCCGGCGATCGGCCGGCTCGAAGACTACCGCGAGGCGTGAGCCGCGAAGGCGGTCCGGCCGGTTGGGACGCATTTTTCGGGAGGACGCCATGCGGCACAGCTCCGCGCTTCCGGTGCTTGAAACGACCGTGGTCAACGAGTGGGTCGACTACAACGGCCACATGAATGATGCGGCTTACGCGATTGTGTTCAGCCGTTCGGTCGACGCGCTGATGGACCGGGTCGGCCTCGACGCAGCCGTGCGCAAGCGGACCGGGCAAACTTTGTTCACCCTGCAGATGATGCTGCACTATTTCAAGGAAGCGAAGCAGGGCGACGCGCTCGCCGTCTCCTGTCAGTTGCTCGAGCACGACGACAAGCGCATGCGAGTCTGGCTCGACATGACCGCGCCAGGCGGCGTGCGGCTAGCCGCCTCCGAGCAACTCCTGATTTCTGTCGCGCAGAGCGATGGGAGCGCGCGCGCTGTCGCGTGGAGCTTCGAGACCAAGGCTGCACTCGAAGCGCTCGCCAAGGCGCAAAGCGGCCTGCCTCATCCACCCGAGGCCGGGGCAGGGGTGGCCTTGAAGCGCATTTGATGGTTCAGCCCGAGCTTATTTCGAGGTCGCCTGAGCATCGCCGACGGCGGGAGCACCCCGGAAACACCAGACGGGCGCCGCCAGGGCGGCCACCCAAGACTTAGCCGACCCCGGAGCGGGACGGGTCCGCAGTATCAGGCGGCTCGCGGCAGACGGGGCAAATAGGCGAGCTGTGCATGGCGGTCACAATAGGGGCCGGTGTGCGCGGTCCCGCCGCAATAGCGGAATGTGTTGAGATCGCGCGGATTGCCAGTCGGCCAGCGGCAAGTTCCGTCAGTTAGGTCCACGACGGTCAACCTCCCGTCGATCAGCTCCTGATCGGCGAAATAGGTGGTATACGGCGCGGGGCCGTCGGAGATGGCGACGTTCACTAGATTAGCGCTTCTATTATACATATTCGGCTCGGAATGTGGGAAAGCGGCTCGCGGCCTAAGGCGCCAGCTGCACGAGACGCTCAGGTAGTCACGAAAAGCGACATTTCCATAGAGACAAGCGCACAAAATTGTGGCTGCAAGCCCAGTTTTTGGTTTTCGCGCGTTTCGACGAGAGAAGCGCCGGGGTTGGCCGTCACCCCTCGACCCGCCTTCGCAGCCGGAAGGCATAGAGCGCGCCGGCGCTTATCGCCGCGACGCTCATGATCGCGCCGAGGGCCGTGGGCGAGGCGTCCCGATAAAGCGCGGCCGAAGTGACGCCGCCAAGCGCTCCGAACAGCATTTGGGTCGTGGTGACGAATGCGGAGGCGAGGCCGGCGATCTCCGGCAGGGGATGGATCGCCTCGTGGACGGCGTTCGGAAAAACGAGGCCGAACGCCGAAATGAACACCATCACCAGCACCGCAACAATGACGGCTGACCCCACGCCGGCAAGGCCGACGGCCAGGAGCGTGAGCGCCGCCACGCAATTCAGCGCCAGTCCGGCGTCGAGCAGCGTCTTCGCCCTGACATGGCGACTGAGCAACCAGGCGTTGACCGAGGAGCCGACGATAACGCCGGAGGCGGTGATGGCGAACAGAGCCGCGAACGCGCTTTTCGAGACGCCATAACCCTGCATGAACAGAAGCGGCGAAACATTGACGTAGGCAAAGAGCCCCGAGAACACGAGGCCACCCAGCAGAGAAAAGCCGACGCATGCCGGATTGGTCAACACCCGTTTGTAGCCAGCGAAAACAGTCGACGGCCTCAAGTTTCGCCGATTTTCCGGCGCGTGGGATTCGTCAAACAGCGTAATGACGGCGATCGTGACGAGGATCGAGACGCCAGTCAGCACCACGAAAACCAGCCGCCAGGACCCGAAGGTCAGGATTTCGGCCCCAATCGCGGGCGCAATCAGTGGCGCGACGCCAAAGACGACCGAGACCGCGGAAAGCTGTATGCGAGCCTCGCGGCCCTCGAACAGATCGCGGATAATCGCTCGCGGCAGGATGCCGATCGCTCCGGCGCCCGCTCCCTGCACCAGGCGAAACGCGAGCAGCGCGTGGATCGAGGGGGCGAGAGCCGAGCCCGCGGCGCATAGCGTGAACAGAGCAAGGCCAATCGTCATGACTGCCTTGCGGCCGAACCGATCGGCAAGCGGACCGACCACGATCGGCGCACACGAGAAGCCCGCGATGAAGATCGCGATCGCCGACGCCGCTTCCGTCTGCGGCGCATGAAACTCCGCCTGGATCAGCGACAGGCCCGGCAACGCCATGTCGATCGACAGCGCCGGCAGCGCGGTGAGGAGGGCGAGGAAAAGCGTGAACCCGAGCCCGTGAATGTTGAAGCGGGTCATCAGGCTGGCGCGTCACCCGTTAGCGGCGCTCTAAATTCCCTCGCTGCGAGCGCGCGCGCTCGCGACGGGATGACAATGGCTGCCTTGCTCACACCGGTGGCCGTGTTTTTTCGTGCGCCGCCGTCGGGGTGACGCCGGATTCGCGCGTCTCGACGCGGTCGAGGAGGTCGTCAGATAGGCCCATGCC
>DATCEJ010000581.1:0-8917 GCA_036510135.1 Roseiarcus sp.
TCAGGGACAACATCGGCTATCCGCTCTGGATCCGAAAGATGAGCGGGGCCGACATCGCGGCGAAAGTCAGCGAGGTCTCGACAATTCTCGAGATCGAGCACCTGCTCGACCGGCGGCCGCGGCAATTGTCGGGCGGACAGCGCCAGCGCGTGGCGCTAGCGCGCGCGATCGTGCGCGATCCCGCGGCCTTCTTGATGGATGAGCCATTGTCCAACCTCGACGCCCGGCTCCGTCTGAGCATGCGAGGCGAGCTCAAACGCTTGTGCCAGCGACTCGGCGCGACGACATTGTATGTGACCCACGATCAGGCCGAGGCTCTCACCATGGCCGATCTCATTGCGGTCATGAACGCTGGCGAATTGCAGCAGGTCGGCTCGCCGGAGGAGATTTACGAGCGGCCGGCGAACCGGTTTGTCGCCACGTTCGTCGGCAATCCCCCCATGAACGTGGTCAAAGCCGTTCTGACGGACAGCGGATTGCGGGTTGGCGGCGTCTCTGTCCCGCTCAAGCCGGAAAGACGCGCAGCCTGCGCCGCCGGCGATATCACCGAGATGGGAACGCGCCCCGAGGATCTGAGCCTGGTCGATCCGGGAACGCCGGGCGCTCTCCAGTGTGAAATCTACGTTGTCGAGCCGATGGGCAACGAGACCTTGGTCGACGTGCGCGTGGGCGATGAACGTCTCTCGGTGCGCGCGGGAAGAGGCTTTACGGGTCGCGTGGGCTCGAAGGTTGGAGCGAAATTCGACACCGACGACGCATGCTTTTTCGATGCGAAGGGCATCGCCGTCGTTCACCGGGTCGATAGCAGGAGGGTGGAGCAATGAGCGCAACTGACAGCCGAAGAGATGGCGTGAATCGACGCAACCTGCTCAAGGGAGGCGCTGGCGCGGCGCTTCTCGCTGGCCTGGGCTCAGCGACTCCGGCCAGGGCGGCCGGCAAGAAAGTCGTGATCGGCGGCTTTGTCGACGGCGCGCTTGTGCCGTTCAAGGACAAGATCATTCCCCTCGCGCAAGCGCAGGGCTTCGACATCCAGTTCCTGCAGGACGAATACGGCGTCACGCTTGAGAAATTTTTCAACGACGCGCAGAGCGGAGCCGGCCAATACGACCTCTACCTGCTTGACGATCCGTGGGTGCCGCAATTCGGCGCGGCGGAGGTGCTGGAAGACCTCGGCGCCGGAGGGATCGACGGGGCTGACAAGGATTGGGTCAAGCCCATGATCGACATGGGCTACTGGCCGCCTCAGACCGGGCCGCGGGTCAAGGGGTTCGAGACCGCGACGCCTAAGCTCATCTGCGTGCCCTTTATCGGCGACATCCAGACCTTCACCTATCGCAACGACGTCTACAAGAATGGCGCGCCGAAAACGTGGGACGAGGTGATCGAGCAGGGCAAGGCGGGCGTCGCGGCCGGCACGATCAAGTATCCGGTGGCGTTCGACGGCCTGTCGGGCAATCCGATCGTGACGACATGGCACCCTCTCCTGCTGTCCTGGGGAGGCGACTTCTTCGACGACAAGTGGAACATCATCTTCAATTCCGCGGCCGGCAAGGCCGCGGCGGATTATATGGTCACCACGCTGAAGCAGAACGCGCCTCCCGGGGTGGTCGAGTTCGGAAGCGATCAGCAGGGCGCCGCCATGCTGGGCGGCGATTGCGGCGCGACGATCCAATATACGGGCAACGCCCTGACATCGGATGATCCCAAGCAATCGAAGGAGGTGGGCAAGCTCGATTTCTCGGTCGTGCCAAAGAAGGAAAAGGCGATCGCGCAAATCGGAATTTTCATCGCCGGAGTTCCCAAGACTGCGCCGAACAAGGCGAACGCCATCGAGTTCCTGAAATGGTTCGTGACGCCCGAGATTCAGGCCAAGCTGTCGGCGGCGGGCGCCATTCCGGTCAAGCGGGGCGCCTTCACCGTTCCCCCCGCTGGCAACCGCCTCATCCCGGTTACCCTTGCGCAGTTTGATTCCGGAGCGATGCCACGGCCCCGCACGCCGGATTGGGCCAAGGTCGAGGAGCTTGTCGGAATCCAGCTCAACAAGGCGCTGCAGGCGGGCGCCGGAGGCGGCGCCGCGCTTGACGTCGCGGCCGGACAGATCAAGGATTATCTGACCCAGGCTGGCTACTATAAGTGACGCAACGGGACGCGGCGCGGGGGCCATGAGAGCGTATAAGTGACGGAAGCGACGCGCCCCGCGGCGCCCGAGCAAATCAGTAACGAACGCGCCCCGACGCGGCGCGTCGGACGAGAACGCCGGCAAGGGGCGGGGCTGGATCTGATCCTGCCCTACCTGCTCCTTGCGCCGAGCGTTCTCGTCGTATTCGGCGTCCTCGTCTATCCGTTGTGGAACGGAATTCAGGCGAGCACCAAATTCTACCGCTATGGCCGGGCGGTGTCGGATATCGGCCTCGACAACTACCGTCGCCTGTGGAGCGATCCCGAGTTTCTGAACGCGCTCTGGATCACTTTGCGCTTTGTGACGATTGCGGTCGCGATCGAGACCGTTCTCGGTTTTGCGCTGGCGTTGTTCTGCGCGAAGGAACTCTCGGGGATCCGGCTCTTGAGAACGGTCCTGATTGTGCCGATGGTGATTACGCCCGTCGTCGTCGCAATCGTGTTCCGGCTCATCTATGCCAATGAGACCGGCATGCTGACCGCCCTGTCCGTGGCATTGGGGGGCGGAAAGGTCGAGATCCTCGGCGATCCCGTAAAGGCTTTCATCGGCCTCATCATGCTCGATGTGTGGGAGTGGACGCCGCTCGTTTTCCTCATTCTCCTCGCGGGCCTGCAATCTCTGCCGCAGGAGCCGTTCGAAGCCGCGCAGGTCGACGGCGCTGGCGCGTGGCGGACTTTTATCGATCTCACCTTGCCGATGATGAGACCCATTCTCGCCGTCGCCATCGTGCTGCGGACGATTGATGCTTTCGGGACGTTCGACCAGGTCTTCGTCCTGACCCAAGGTGGTCCGGGAACGTCGACCAAACTCATTTCGCTTTACGGATACGAGGTTGCGTTCAAGTTCCAGCAAACCGGCTATGCGGCTGCCCTGTTCGTGACCGTCGGCGTGCTCATCCTGGCCCTTGCGCTCGCGGCGGTCCGCCTTCTGCGACGAGTGGAGGCGACTTGAGGGCCCGTCTGGTTCGAGGGCTTGTGACGACCGTCGTGCTCGTGGTCGTTCTGCTTCCGATCTATTGGATGGTGGCGACCTCGCTCAAAACAAATAGGGAGATCAGGCAGGACGCGACTCTTTATCCGCACGCGCCGACCTTCGAGAGCTACATCCTTCTGTTCAAGGACAAGGGCTTTTCCAGCTTCTTGACCAATTCGATCGTGGTGACGGCGGCGTCGGTTATCATTGCAGTCGCCTTCGGCGCGCTCGGCGCTTACGCGATCGCGCGCTTTCGTCTCCGCTTCGGGCTGGAGCGTAAGGCCGGGCTGGCGCTGCTGACGCTCAGAATTGTTCCCGCCGTGGTGATCCTGGTGCCGGTCTACCTGCTCATCTTGCAGTTGAAGCTGATCGATACCTGGGCTGGGCTGATTTTGGTCTATACGGCCTTCAACATCACCTTCTGCGTCTGGATGATGGAGAGTTTCTTCCACGAGATCCCGGTCGATCTGGAGGAAGCCGCGATGGTCGATGGCGATTCCCGGCTGACGGCGTTCATCAGGATCGCGCTTCCTTTGGCTGCGCCTGGCCTCGCAGCCACGGCCATCTTCGCGGTGATCGCGACGTTCAACGAATTCCTGTTCGCCCTCGCGCTAACCGCGACTCCCCGCGCCATGACCATGCCGCGGGGCACGGGCACGCTGATTGGCCGCATCAACACCGACTGGTCCTCGATGGCGGCGGCGGGCGTGGTTGGCGCGCTGCCCATCGTCGTATTCGCGCTTCTTGTTCAGCGCCATCTTGTGCGCGGTCTGACAATGGGCGCGGTGAAGTAGGCTCCGACTGACGAAGCTGGTCGCAGAGCCCTTGAATTGGGGTAAAACAGCGTCCGTCATTGCGAGCGAAGCGAAGCAATCCAGGGGAACGTAGGGCGCAACCGCGACTCCTGGATCGCCATGTCGCTACGCTCCTCGCGATGACGACTCTACACTGCTCGCGCTATTTCGGCGCCGAATCCCACGGCGACGGCACGCCCACTCGAATTGCCTGCGAGAAGTCGGGCGACTGATCCGCGGCCTTGGCCTGCGGACTGATGCGCGCGCGCTCCATGAGTTCGCTGAGCGGCATCGTCGTCACGACCGCCTGATGGTCATAAAGGTAGCCCGGCAGAAAACCATTGACGACAAGCCGCCAGTCGAACGGCAGCCCGCTCCCCGCTGCTCTCACCAGCTTGAAGACGACGGTCGCGCAGTTCGCGGTGATGGAATTGTACCATTTTGGACGTTCGGCGAGTTCTGTCGACTCGACGACATATTCCCTCAATAGCGCGCGAGCTTGGCCGGGCGGAGTGTTGAGCCGGTAGAGGCGCACGTCCTCGCCGCGAACGTTCGTGCGCAGCCTGACCGAATCGCGCTCCGTCGTGGCGAGATAGACAAGCGTATGGTTTTTGAAGGCGTCGGCGACCGGCGAGAACTCGCCGGTCTTCTCGCGTCGAACCTCGACCGACCAGGCGATGTGCTCGCCATCCTCGAAGCCGAAGCTCATGATGACATGGGCCATCTCCGGCCCGGCCCAATAGGCGAGAAAGAGGTCGAGCGTCTTCAGCTTCGACAAATCATAGGTGCGCTTGCTCCACTTCTCGGTGAAGTCGGTGTCGGTCCGCCAATCGAAATCGCGAACGTCGGAGAGCGTCAGTATGTCGCCGTCGATCGATCCTGTCGTCTGCCGCGCGACGTCGGGCGCCCAATCGCCGTCGAGGGGCGGCTTGATCGTGCTCCACCAGGTGAGCAATCCGGCGAAAGCGATGGCGAAGACAACGAGCGCGATCAGGCTGCGGCTACGGCGCATGAACAGCGCCACAATCGTTGCGAGCCCAAGGACGGCGAACACAACCGCCGCGGCCCCCCGCAAGGCCTCCGGCGCCGGAAGCCGAAACCATAGCGCCAGCGCGCTCCACGCGGTGAGCGGAGCGACAACCACGATTGCGGCGATGATTCTGAGGGCGAGCCCCGCAGCCCTCTGCACCATGATGAACCTTGCCCCGTTCCTGGCCGCGTCGCTGCGGCTTGGGGCACGCTTAAATGAGGCCAAGACCTCTGCAAAGCCTTATCGCTTCACGCCTTGCTTGTTTGAGTTCGCCGGACGGCAAGGTCCTGTCGAAGCGCGCGAGGTCCCGATGGCGGCGCCGATTGAATTTTGCTAACCGTCGAAGCTCGATATTTTGCCTTTGGAATCGAGGCCCGCTTCATGCTTCGCGACGCACCGGGTTGGGTCCTGTCACGTAGCGCCGCCGTCGCTGCGCTTGGCTTCGTTTTGAGCGTGATCGGCGCGCTCGGGGGGGCCTTCTATCTGGCGCCTGCGCAGACGAGCGCGGACGCTGCGGCGCGCCAGATCGGGCTGGAGAGGTCGCGGTCGCGGATGCTTCTGGCCGCCACGTCCTACGACGACCTCGCCGGACAGATGGGCAGTCTCCTGTTCAGCTTTTCGCTGCCGCGGGATGTGAGCGATGATAAGCGGGCGGCGATTGGCGACCTTATGCTGCGCGGGCTTGACCATCGCCATGACGGCGTGCGCGCGTATCTGGCCGCGCTCGGCGTCGCTGGCGCAATCGATTTTCCGGCAGAATCATCGCGGTACGAAACGCTGGTTGCGGCGGAGCGCGTCAATTTCAACATCGACACCTATCGCGCGGCAAACGCTTTCGAAGGCGACCTCGCGACGCGCATGGTCAAGGCGCAGGGCGACGCGGCGATGAAGGCGATCACGCTCGAACCCGACCGTCGCGAGGCGAAGCGCGTCGCCTCCGAGCGCGTGTTCAAGCTGATTGCGGTCACGATGCTGGGCTCAACACTTGTCTTCTTCGCAACGATGGCGGGCGCGGGACCCAAACCTCCGGCGCCGGCGCTTTTCGGCGCGCCGCGCCTCCTCAGTCTCGCGCTCATGCGACTGAGAGCGAGGAACCTCGCATGACCGCGGTGCAATTACGCGGACCCATGCCATTGCCGGGGTTTCTCAGACTTTCGTTCTGGTCGGCGAAGCGACTCGCGATCCTGATCGGTTTCGCGCTGACCGCGCTCGGTACGCTAGGGCCACAGTTTTACGTAAGCTCCGTCGAGGATCTCAGCAGCGAGACCGATCAGTTTGCGAAGACCCTGACGTCTCGCATCGAGACTCTACGCGCGGCGCAGTCGCAATATCTCCTGTTCGAGCAGATGGGCGTGCTCGTCTTCGCCCTCAATGCTTCTGGCGTTGCGGCGGCGGGCTCGTCGAATCACGACACGTTGAGCAACCTCTATCAGCTCTCCCTGGTCGACCGATCAACTTCGGTGCGCCAGATGATTGGCGAACTGGCGAGGGCGAAGCAGCTCACCTATCGCGAAACCTCGGATAAATATGGCGCTCTGATCGCGGCCGCACGCAAGGATGTGTCGCTTGCTTCCTATCAGGCGGTCGACGATTTCGAAACGCAGACCATGCGGCAGGCGGACGCGCTGATGACGCGGCTGCAGGCTTCCCTTCTGTCCGCCGAACGCACAAAAGGCGAGCTCGACTCCCTCGCTGCAAGGCGCAAGCTTCAGCTCATCGTGATGATGACCCTCGGGTCGACGCTGCTCCTGGCGGCGAACCTCATGTCCGAGAAACCCGCGCCTCAAGCGGAAACGCCCCCGTCCTCCGACGAGGCCGCCGCCGCCGAGCGGCTCATCGAACTCGCGATGCGGGAATCGAAGTCACTGGGCGACGTTAAGACGGCCGAGACGGGCGAAACGCTCACGTCCCGAGACGAAGGCTCGCGGCCTTGAAGGTCAATCAACCGCCGGCGTAATTGCAGAGGCTTCGAGGGTCCCGCCGAATTTCGAGGTGGTCACGATGACCTTCTCGCCAGCCTTCAGGCGCTTGAGGTTGACGCCCCGAGCGACCCTATAGGTCGAGCCGTCTCCCAATGTGATGACATGCTGCATCAGGTCGACAGATTTGAGTCTCCCGGTCGTCCTATGGGCCATTTCCGCCGCGGATGCAGTCGTCGCCGCGCCGAGAATTGCCGCGGCGGCCGCCACATTGAGCACCTTACCCATCGATACGACCTCTCTTTTCAAGCGCCCGCTTGCGGGGATCTCAAACACTCAACTCATGGCAGACTAATGGCGGCGCATTAATTTGCTAAAAGTTCGACGCCCGTTCGGGATCAGCCCTCGCTCTGGTGGCCGCCGGACAGCGGCACGAAGGGGATGACCTTGCCGCCGAAAATGTCCGAGCGCGCGACCGAAGGCGCGCCGTCCGCGCCGACTTTCTTGACCACTTTCAGGATATGCTGCGCCCCTGGCGGACCCACGGGAATGACCATGATCCCCGTCGGCTTCAATTGCTGCAAGAGCGGCGGCGGGATGTGGTCGATGCCGCAGGTGACGATGACCTTGTCGAACGGCGCCGCCTCCACCCAGCCGTCATAGCCGTCGCTATTTCGGGTCATGATCGCGGAATACTCGCGATAACCCGCGCCGATCAAGCGGTCGTAGACGCCCCGCGTGCGAGCGGCGAGTTCGGGAATGATTTCGATCGAATGGACGTGCGGCGTGAGATACGTGAGGAGCGCGGATTGAAAGCCGGAGCCGGTGCCGATCTCGAGCACCTTGTCGCTTGAGCGAATATCGAGCGCGCTCGTCATGCGGCCCATCGTGCCTGGCGGCGTGATGGTGACGCCGAAACCGATGTCGAGATAATGCCCGACGTAAGCGTTGTCCTTGTCTTCCGGAAGAACGAATTCTTCCCGCGGCGTCATCAGGAATGCGCGCTTATCGGCCTTGGTCCAGAGATCGTTGAAACTGAGCAGGACCTTATAGCGGTCGTAACGGCGGCCGAGCTGGATCGGGTCCTCGCCGCGATTGGCCGCCATCCAGGAGACGAAACCGGAGCGGTTTTCCATCGGCGGCCACAAATCCGGGCTGAAAGCCTTCTGCGGCTCGGCGCGGGCTGGCAGCGCGGCAGCGACGCTGGCCACGGCCGCGCCAAGGAGAAATTCGCGTCTGAGCATCGAGGCTCCTTCAATCGAGCGTCTCAAGGATTCGGCCGGTGTCTAACACAAATCGTCCGGAATGAGGGCAACCAAGGCCGCGCCGACCGCCGCGAAGCGGCAACGGGCCTAGCCGTGGAGCCTCGACACGTTGTCCTCGGTTAGTGTGCCGTCTGCTGATCGGCGGCTTGGCGCCGATACTGCCATGAGGGCGATGCCAGTTGTCGCGGTGCAGCCAGATGGGCAGTTCGGCGGCGCGTTCTTCGGAGGTGCTGTAGGCTCGGGCGTAGGCCCACTCGCGCAAGGATGTCTGGACGAATCTCTCGGCCTTGCCGACTGGAGTCGCAAACCGCGGGCTCCTTCAGCAGGGCAACTTTCTCGGCGCGGCCGCCTATACGCAAGCGATCACAGACACGTTCGACGGCTCAGGACAGCACTTCGAACCCGCCGTATGGGCGAATGTGCCGCAGACCACCAATCCGAGCGAGCCCAGCACCGTCGTCCGCATGGACTCGATTCCGCACGGAACCATCATCAACATGCAAGGCACGGCGATCCAGGCGCCCGCGCCGCTATTCGCGGTTTCGAGCATCACACCGTTCAAGCTTGGGAGTGTCGACGACGGCGCCACGGATCTCGTTCATTTTCCCGAAGAAAATCTTTCGATCGCCAGTACGTCACGCACACCGCTCAATCACGTCGCCTCGCTCACGCAGGCGCAGCTGACGAATCCCAACCTGTTTCTCTCGCAGGCGATCGCGAACCAGACGATGCTCGGCACGACGGTTCTATTGATCAGC
>DATCEJ010000582.1:0-4966 GCA_036510135.1 Roseiarcus sp.
AGTGCGCGAGTGGGTCACGGATGTAGCTCAGGCGTCCGAGCGTGTGGCGTTCCTGCCCGGGCTGCCGGATTGGTCCTCGATGACCCCGGTCGTCCGGACGCTCAGTTTCTTCCGGCAGAACTGATCCTCAAAGGCCCGCTAGCCAGCTTCTTTCCAAGCCTTAACGAACATGTGCGCCGCGCGCGCAACCTCCTCGACGCCTGCGCCTTGCTTATAGACCGCCGAGCCGATGCCAAAGCCGCTCGCGCCCGCGCGCCGATAAGGAGCGATGCGCTCGGGCGTGATCCCTCCGACCGGATAGAGCTGCGTCTCTTTCGGCAGGACGGCGCGCCACGCCTTCAGAATATCCGGGCCAAACGCTTCACCGGGAAACAGCTTGAGCCCGGACGCGCCCGCCTTGAGCGCCGCAAACGCCTCAGTCATTGTCGCGACGCCCGGGATGGCAATCAGCCCAAGCTTCGCCGCCCGTTCGATGACCGCGTGATCGGCGTTGGGCGCGACCACAAGTTTCGCCCCCGCTTCCGCCACCTCGTCGACCTGACTTGGCTCGAGCACCGTGCCTGCGCCGACCAGAACCTTGTCGCCAAACAGCCGCGCGATGAGCTCGATGCTCGCCAAGGGATCGGGCGAATTGAGCGGCACTTCGATGGCGCCGAAACCCGCCTCGACAATGACCGCAGCAATCGAATCTGCTTCGTCCGGCGTGACGCCACGCAGGATGGCGATGAGGGGAGTCGGGGCAAGCGTCAAAGTCACAGGAGACCCCCATCGCGGGCGATACGAAAAAGCCCGCGGGCCGCAGCGCGCGTCGGCGCGGCGCGAGCGGGAACGTCGAGCGCCGCGAACGCAGTGAGATAGCGCCCGACCAGAGCCTCTGCGCCTGCCACATGTGGCTCCTCGCCCGGGAAAAGCCGGCGCGCCTCGCCAATCTCCGCGCCGATCAACAGGCCAGAGAGATATTCGCCAGAGTCATCGTCCGCGAGGGCGCCCATAAGCGGCAGCGAGCGAGCGCCAAACATGAGGCCGAGCAAGCCGAAATTTCCTTTGCAAGCCCCGGCCGCAGCGCCGCGGCGAACGCCGAGTGCGAACGCTTCGCCCGGACTCTTGGCGGGCGCTGCCCGAGCAAAGGCGCCGGCAATTGTATGGTCCCGCAGCGCCGCGAACAATTCGCCGGTGACGAAGGTCTTGAACGCGACGACGCGATCGCCGTCGACCTTCGCCCATTTCGAATGCGAGCCCGGCAGCACGATCAGTCGGGCGCCCGCATCGGCGATGCCGAAGATTTCCGTTTCCTCGCCCCGCATCACATCCGGCTGCGCGGCTTCATCGAGGTAGGACAGACCGGCCGCCAGATGAACGCGTCGGCCAGCAGCCTCGACCGGCGTGAGTTGCGCCGCGACCTCGCGGGGCCCAGCTGGGCATTTGACGTAAGGAGCCTCGCGCCAGCCATGCCTGCTGCCGACCATGCCCGAAGCGACGACCGGCAGAGACGGATGGGCTTCGAGCCAGCGCCCGATCAGCAGTCTGAGGGTCGCCGGATACGCGCCCGGCGCGACCCTCCCGATCCCGTCGCCCGAGGCGACTTCGTCGAGAACGTCGCCATTGGGCGCCATGAGATAGGCGCGAAAGCTCGAAGATCCCCAGTCGATGGCGATGAGAACGGGCGACATGATTTGCGGATTGACCATGCGCGAGCGGCGCGGTCAATCAGGGGTCGTTATCAGCCGGCGGCTTCGCGAAATCAGACTCTCTGACTATTCTGCTGTGTCGCGCGAGGGTTGGGAGGCCAAGGATGAACGTAAGCTTGAAGGACAAGACCGTGATCGTCACCGGCGCAAGCTCCGGCATTGGCGCCGCAGCCGCGAGACGATTTGCGGCGGAAGGCGTCAAGCTCGCGCTCGTTGCGCGCTCGGCCGAGAGGTTGAAGGCGCTGACGCACGACCTCGACTCGGAATGCATCGCCCTACCTTTGGATTTGACGAAGCCGGCCGATGTCGCAACCATGGTCAAAGCGACAGCCGATCGGTTTGGTCCCATCGACATTCTGTTCGCCAATGCGGGAAGCTATGTCGCCGGAGACGTCGCCAGCGGCGACCCCGAGGAATGGGACCGGGTTGTCGACATCAATGTGAAGAGCGTGTTTCGCGCGGTCCACGCGGTGCTGCCGGACATGATCGCCCGCCGCTCCGGAGACATCGTCGTCACCTCGTCGATCTCGGGCCATCAGGCGATCCCTTGGGAGCCGATCTATTCAGCGACCAAGCATGCGGTGCAATCGTTCGTTCATGGCGTGCGCCGGCAGGTCGCGAAGCATAATGTGCGTATCGGATCGTTGGCGCCGGGGATGGTCCTGAACGAGCTTTGGGGCCTAACAGATCCTGAGGAGATCGAGCGACGGGTTGAGGCGCACAGCGGCCTGCGTAACGACGACGTCGTTGACGCGCTTCTTTTCATGCTGACACGCCCGCCGAACGTCGCGATTCGTGACCTTGTGATTCTGCCACAGAACCAGGACCTTTGAAGGGCCGGTCATGCGCCGAGAGCGCCGCCGCAATCATTGACAATCGGAGGCGTCATCTTCTATTCGCGAGTCTTTGTTGGTGGAGGACGCGAAACAGAATGAATCGCCGTCAGTTCGGCCGCATTGCGACCATGGCCGCCGCATTGCCGTTCACCCCCGCGCTTGCCCAGCGCGTCGATAAATATGCCGAACAGCTCACCAACGGCGAGTTCAACTGGTATCCAGACCGCTCGGAAACCGGCCCGATCATCGCCATCGTCTCGCTGCCCGATCAGCGGGTGTATGTCTATCGCAACGGGGTCCGCATCGCTGCCTCCTCGTGCTCGACCGGCAAACTCGGCCACCGAACCCCGACCGGCGTGTTCAAGATCCTGCAGAAGGACAAGAACCACCATTCCTCGACCTACAACAATGCGCCGATGCCCTACATGAACCGGCTCACATGGTCTGGAATCGCGCTGCACGCCGGCCAGTTGCCTGGCTACCCCGCGTCGCACGGATGTGTGCGCCTGCCGAAGGATTTCGCGGAACGCCTGTTCGGCGTCACCAAGCTCGGCATGACGGTGGTCATCGCCGACGAGAAGTCACAGCCCGAGGAGGTGACGCATCCCGGCATGGTGCTCGGCGAATATGCCGCGCGCGAATTCAACGCGGTCGACGCAGCGATCAAGGCGACCGAATATTCGGAAGGGCACGATCCCGCGCCGAAATCGCCGAGCGTCGTCGTCAGTAGCGCTGACAGGTCGATCAGGGTGTTCGACAATGGCGCCTTGGCGGCTTCCGGCAAGGTCGAGATTCAGAACCCGGAGAAACCTTTGGGCGAGCGAGTGTTTACCCTGGACGGCGCAGACGACCAGTCTGGTCTCCTGACGTGGCAAGCCGCGAGGGTCGGAGCGACAACAACGACAGGCGAAGACAATGGCGCGGCCCTGCGCCGCATCAAGGCCGATCTGTCGGCCCGCGAGGCCGTCCGCAAGCGGCTTAAATTCGGTATGACTCTTGTCACCACCGATCAACCCGCGGACGCCAAGACGCGGTCGGGCGACGGGTTCGTTGTGCTGGATTCGCAGAGTTGAGGGCCGGGCGCGACGAGGGCTGCGACTGAACCTATCACGCCGGTGGGGTCGACACCGAAGCTCACACCAGCCGAATCGGTCCAGGATATTTCGCGACCGTCCGGTCGGACGTTATAAGCGTCAGCCCTTCGACGACGGCTTGAGCGACAAGCATGCGATCGAACGGGTCTCTGTGAATCGGCGGTAGGCCCCCCAATCCCGTAGCGTGGGCGCCGGTCACAGGGAGTTCGGCATAACCGTTGTCGAAAAGGCTGCGGCGGAGCACACCGGCATCGACGCGGAATACCGTGCGTCCTCGACCCGTCTTAATCGCAATTTCCCAGAGACTGACGGAGCTGAACACAATATCGTTGTCGGGGCTCTCGATGAGAGAACTGGCTTCGGCGGACAGCCTCTCAGGCTCGATCGCACCCCAGAGCAATATGTGAGTGTCGAGCAGAAACCTCATTCGCCGCCGTAGAATAGCTTCTCGATTTCCTCTTGGTCCATGGTGTCGAAGTCATCCGGGACAGGAGAAGCGCCCCGCATGAATCCCAATCGTCGCGGCGCTGCCGGCGCGTCGATAGGAATGACCTTGACTAGCGGATTCCCCGCCTTGGCGATGATGAAAGACTCGCCCTTGGATGCGGCATCAACCAGCCGAGAGAGATGTGTCTTGGCCTCGTGGATGTTCACAGTCTTCAAGATAATCGCCTAAACTAAGCCCGCTGAACTTAGTTCTGTGAGCTGTGGACGTCAAGGTGAAATCGCCCACTTCCGCGTTGCCGATCAGGCCGCTCAGCTTTCGGTTTTGGCCGACGCGCTCTGCTCTTGTTCGCGCAGGCGGAAGCGCTGGATCTTTCCGGTCGCGGTCTTCGGCAGTTCGGCGATGAAGGCGATTGCGCGCGGGTATTTATACGGCGCGAGCCGATCCTTGACGAAGTGCTGAAGCTCTGCTTCGTCAGCAGAAGCGCCCTCCTTCAAGACGACGAAGGCCTTGGACTTGATGAGACCATGGGCGTCGGGCGCGCCGATCACTGCGGCTTCGAGGACGGAGGGGTGCTGCACCAGCGTCGCCTCGACCTCAAAGGGGCTGACCCAGACGCCGCCCACCTTCAGCATATCGTCCGAGCGGCCGGCGTACGTGTACGTTCCGTCGGGATTGCGGATGTATTTATCGCCGCTTTTCGTCCAGCGACCCTCGAACGTCTCGCGCGTTTTCGCGCGATTGGCCCAGTACATGAGCGCCGCCGATGGGCCCTGAATGTAAAGGTCGCCCGGCTCTCCGTCGGAAACGGAGCGCCCATCCTCGCCGCGCAATTCGATGTCGTAGCCCGGCACCGGCCAGCCGGTCGAGCCGTACCGCACCTTGTCTGGACGATTAGAAATG
>DATCEJ010000583.1:0-3350 GCA_036510135.1 Roseiarcus sp.
GGCCTCGCGCTGACGCCGTTCAGCCAGGTTAGCAGGAGCGGATCCAAAGGCGGGGCCGGTCTCGGTCTGCCGCTGACCAAGGCGCTGGTCGAAGCCAACAAGGCCGAGTTTTCGATCAAGAGCCGCCTCGAGCAAGGCACCCTGATCGAGATCGCCTTCCCCAACATCCAGGCGGCGCAATAGGCGGCTGTCGGCCTTCGGGCCGCCGCTAGAGGCACTCGCGTCGCGCGGAGCAAGCCGCGCTCGAAGGCCGTCTTGGCCGAGCGTATTCGGCGCCTCGTTTGGCGTAGCCGCCATTTTACCGGCGCCCCTTAATGTTTTCAGTCACTTGAGACCCCGTTTAGTTCCGCGCTCAAAATCGCGCGCGTTTGGCCCTGGCGCGACCGTGCGCAGAGGCGCATCGGATCTTTTCGCCCGCTTGCTCCGATGATATCATTGCTATCATCGGAGCTTGGAGCCGCAAATATGCCCGATCTCTTGGTGCGAGGAGTGGATGAGGAGATCGTCCGGGCGCTCAAGGAGCGCGCTGGGGCGCATGGCCGCAGCGCCGAAGCGGAACATCGCGAAATTCTAAAGGCGGCGCTCGCGCGTCCCCGCAGGCGCACCTTTGCGCAGGTCCTGGCGTCCATGCCTGACGTGGGCCTCGACTCGGATTTCGAGCGGGTCGACACGACCGAACTCCCTCCGCATGTATTTGATTGACACCAACGTGATCAGCGAGGCGCGAAAGCGGGCCAAAGCGAATCGCGGCGTCATTGCTTTTTTTGAGACCGTTGTCGCCTCGAGCGAGCCGGTATTCATGTCCGCCGTTTCGCTGGGCGAGTTGCGGCGCGGCGTGGAGCTCGTGCGTCACCGCGGCGACGTCGATCAGGCACGGCGCCTCGAGGCATGGCTGGCCATTGTCGTCGAGTCGTTTGGTCAGCGCATTCTCGCCTTCGACGTGGACGCCGCGCAGGTCTGGGGCCATCTGCGATTCCGAGACCCCGCCCACGCGCTCGACAAGCAAATCGCCGCCATTGCGCTCGTCAACGACCTCACCCTCGTGACCCGAAATATCAGCGATTTCGCGGGCACGGGCGTCAAGTTGGCGAACCCTTTTCAGTAAGCGCCACGTTCATACGATGCAGCCTGCCCTTGCTCCGCCGCCGTCGAAAAATCTCCTTTCCCAACGTCCAGGCTACGCAGTAGCTGTCGTCACTCTCCCGAAGCTCACCAGATCGTCGTTGGTCGAATCGCTGCAAGCCCTCATCCGGCCGGCTCATAGCCCGCCCGGAAGGACGGGCGTCCGGCCCTACGCAAGCCGCGCCCTCAATCGAGGCGCGACGAAGTCCAGAGCCATGCGCACCTTGAGCGGCGTCAATCCCTGGGGGCCATGGATGAGGCTGACCGGCGAGGGCGCTGGCTCGTACTCGCTCAGCACGATCTGAATGCGACCGTCCAACACCGCTTGGGCGGCTTGATAGGACAGGACGCGGGTGACGCCGAGACCAGCGGCGGCGCCGTCGATCGCGGCTTCGGCCGTGTTGACCGACAGGCGCGAGCGCACGACCACGTGGTGTTCGCGCTTCGACTTCGGGTCGGGGAAGACCCAATGCTGCGACGATGACAGCGAATTGAACGACACCGCCGTCAGCGTGGACAAATCTTCCGGCCTTTTGGGGACGCCGTGAGCGGCGAAATAGGCTGGATTGCCGCACACCACGCTGCGCATCGCGCCGACCCGCGTCGAGACCAAAGCGCTATCAGCAAGCGCGCCGATACGCACTGCGATGTCGACATGGTCGTCGATGAGGTGGAGATTGCGATCGGAGAGCACAAGACGGACATCGATCTCGGGCCAAAGGGCGAGAAACTCGGCGATGACCGGCAGGACATGCAGACGGCCAAAGGCCATCGGCGCGGTGACGACAAGGTCCCCGCGCGGCTCGGCATGGTCGCCGGACGCCGCCCGCTCGGCCTCGAGCACCTCATCGAGGATGCGTTTGGCCGCGGCGACATAGGCCGCGCCTGCGTCGGTCAGCGCGAGTTTGCGGGTCGAGCGTATGAGGAGCCGCGTGTTGAGATGCGCTTCGAGGTCGGATATCTTGCGGCTGACCGTCGGCAGCGGCACGCCAAGCTTGCGGCTGGCGGCGGACAGGCTCCCGGCCTCCACGACCGAGAGCAAAAGCGACATGGCTTCGAGGCGGTTCATATTCCAATATCTGGAAGGATGTATTCCAAATATAGCTGATTATTGGATGGGATGAAACAGGCTACATTCCTTTGCCAGGGGCCAATTCAGGCCGAAAAGCACGCGACATCAGCTCATGGCTTATGGATTTCTCGATATCGCCTCGACGCCCGGCGTGCGCGCCGCGCAGGAGGCCAATGGCGCGCGCGAATATTGGGCCAACTTCCACGGCGATCGCACCTTCGACCGCTTCACGCCCGCCGAGGCCGCGTTCATCGCCGAGCGCGACAGTTTCTATATGGCGACGGTCTCCGAGAGCGGCTGGCCTTATGTGCAGCATCGCGGCGGCCCGGCGGGCTTCATCCGCATGCTGGACGACCGCACGCTGGCGATCCCCGACTTTCGCGGCAACCGGCAGTACATCAGCACCGGCAATCTCGCGACGGACGACCGAGCGGCGCTGATCCTGATGGACTATCCTAACCGGCGACGCCTCAAGCTTTATGCGCATGTCGAGGCGCGGGATCTGGCGGCCGGCCCCGAGCTCGCGACGAAGCTCACGCTGCCCGACACCAAGGCGAAGGTCGAGCGCGCCCTCATCATCCACCTCACCGCCTTCGACTGGAACTGCCCCCAGCATATCGTTCCGCGCTTCAGCGAAGCAGAGCTCGAGCCCGCGCTTGCGCCGTTTCGTGCGCGGCTCGAAGCGCTGGAGACTGAAAATCAGGCTTTGCGCGCCAAGCTGGCTGCGAGCTCAGCCGCCGGGTAAGCTGAGGCCGAACGCCTGAAGCAAAAGAACGGCGTTCAAAGCGAGGATGACCAGCGCCGCGAAGGACGCGGCGACATTGGTCAGGCGGCTGTTGGCGAACGCGCCCATGATGTCCTTCCGGCTCGTGAATATGAGGAGCGCGATAACCGGGGCGGGCAGGGCGATGCTGAGCACCACCTGGCTCATGATCAGCGCGCTGGTCGAATTGACCCCGAGCCAGACGACGATGAACGCCGGAATCATCGTCACCAGACGGCGAACGATGATGGGCACCCGGACGCGAAGGAAGCCCTGCATGATCATCTGGCCAGCCATGGTGCCGACCGTCGAGCTCGCCAGCCCCGAGGCCAGAAGCGCGGTCAGGAAGGCGCCCGCCGCGGCGGGGCCGAGCAGCGGCGTCAGCGTGTGATA
>DATCEJ010000584.1:0-7951 GCA_036510135.1 Roseiarcus sp.
TCGTCTGCGCAAGGCGCGCGAGGAGGCCGCGGCTTTTGGCGCCGATATCGTCATGGCGCCGGAGCTCTATCTCTCCGGCTATCCGCCTGAGGATCTGGTGTTGAAGCCCGCATTCCAGGAAGCCTGCCGGGCGGCCTGCGAGGAGCTTGCGCGCGACACCGCCGACGGCGGGCCGGCGACCTTGGTTGGCCTCCCCTGGGTCGAGGACGGCAAGCTTTACAACGCCACGGCGCTCCTCGATCGCGGACGGATCGAGGCGGTGCGGTTCAAGGTCGACCTGCCCAATTACGGCGTCTTCGACGAGAAGCGCGTCTTCGCCGCCGGACCGTCGCCGGGACCGATCGTCTTTCGCGGCGTGCGCGTGGGTGTTCCGATCTGCGAGGACATCTGGGGCCCCGATCCGGTCGAATGCATCCTCGAAACGGGCGGCGAGATCCTGCTCGTGCCCAACGCCTCGCCTTATGAGCGCGACAAGCTCGCCATCCGCCAGGCCATCGCGGTCGCGCGGGTCGTCGAGAGCGGGCTGCCGCTCATCTATCTCAACATGGTCGGCGGTCAGGACGAGCTTGCATTCGACGGCGGCTCGTTCGCGCTCAACGCCGACCGCAGCCTCGGCGCGCAACTGCCGGCCTTCCGCCCCATGGTGGCGCGCACCGTGTGGGAGCGGGGCGAGACCGGCTGGCGCTGCGTCGAGGGTCCGCGCGAGATGGTCGAGGAGGGGGACGAAGCGGATTATGCGGCCTGCGTCATGGGTCTGCGGGACTATGTCGAGAACAACCGCTTTCCGGGAATCGTGCTCGGCCTTTCCGGCGGCGTCGATTCGGCTTTGTGCGCGGCGATGGCGGTCGACGCGCTCGGGGCGGAGCGCGTGCATGCGGTGATGCTGCCCTATCGCTTCACCTCGGACGAATCGCTCTCGGATGCGGCCGCATGCGCGAAAGCGCTCGGCCTCCGCTACGATACGGTGCCGATCGCCGAGCCGGTCGAGGGCGTGGAGCGCTCACTCAAACAGATTTTCGAAGGCCGAGCGCGCGACATCACCGAGGAGAACATCCAGAGCCGCGCGCGCGGACTGATCCTGATGGCCATCTCCAACAAGACCGGCGCGATGGTGGTGACGACCGGCAACAAGTCGGAAATGTCGGTTGGCTACGCCACGCTCTACGGCGACATGAACGGCGGCTTCAACCCGATCAAGGACCTCTACAAGATGGAGGTCTTTCGTCTTTCCGCCTTGCGCAACCGCTGGAGACCTGCGGGAGCGCTCGGGCCGGATGGCGAGGTGATCCCCGAAAACATCATCGTCAAGCCGCCGAGCGCGGAATTGCGCGAGAACCAGAAGGATGAGGATTCGCTGCCGCCCTATCCGGTGCTCGACGGCATTCTGCGCGGCCTGGTCGAGAAAGAGATGCGCGTCGCCGACATTGTGGCGGAGGGTTTTGATGCCGAGACGGTGCGCAAGATCGAGCTCCTGCTCTATCTCGCCGAATACAAGCGCCGCCAGTCGGCGCCTGGGGTGAAGGTAGGGCCGAAGAATTTTGGCCGCGACCGGCGCTATCCGATCGTCAACCGCTTCCGCGATCTGGGCCTAAAGGCGCAGAAGCCGGATGCGTCGATCGCGCCGCGGAAGCCTGCCGGAACGAGCGAGAGGTTCGAGGAGTAGGCGGGCCAGCGGCGGCCGTTGAAGAACGCAATCCCTGGCGCCGCGGCCATGCTAAGACCTGATAGAGCCGAGGTCGCCGGGCTCGAAGCGTCTGGGGAGGGCAGTCATGCAAAAGGTTGCGTTCAAGGCTGGAGAGACGATCATCCGCGAGGGCGAGGACGGCGACACCGCGTTCTTCATCGTCAGCGGGAGGGTCAATGTCGCCGTCGGCCGCGGCGACAAAGCCCAGACTGTTGGCAAGCTTGAGACCGGCGAAGTGTTCGGCGAAATGAGCCTGATCGATCCGGGGCCGCGATCCGCGACCGTCACCGCGGCATGCGACACGGAATGTCTCGCCGCGTCCTATCAAGACTTCGTCTCCGCGATCGAGGAAAACCCGGAACGCGCCGTCGGTTTCATGAAGACGCTGGTGCGGCGTCTTCGCAAGACGAACGAATTGCTCGAGCGCGGCAGCCCGGACGGGCGTGGCTTTCGCGAGATGCTTCTGGATTGTCAGCCCTCCGCCGGCTCCCCCGAAGCCAGCGCGCTGCCCTGGACGATGCTGTGGTGACTGCGTTGAGCAGGGGCTAGGCTTTGACGCTGCCTGGCCGCCATACCGGGTTGAACCGCAAAGGGACCCGCGCTCCTGAGACCCTGCCGCGTCGGGACCTGAGGAGAGACGCTTGACCGCAGGGGCGGACGCCGCACCCGCTTTTGCCCGGCCAGCGCTCAAAGCCCGCGGCGTCTTCGCGGCGGTCCTCGGCAACGGTTTCGAATTCTTCGATTTCACCGTCTACGCCACATTCCTGGGAATGATTGGCCAGGCGTTCTTTCCGTCTGACAATGTGCTGGTGAGCGATCTGGCGTCGGCCGCCACCTTCGGCGTCGGTTTCGTCGCCCGGCCGCTTGGCGGCGCCCTCATCGGCGCTTACGGCGACCGCGCCGGACGCAAGCCGGCGATGACCCTCTCGATCGGGCTCATGGCGATTGGCAGCGGCATCATCGCGTTCACGCCCGGCTACCGGACGATTGGCGTCCTGGCGCCGATCCTCTTGGTTATCGCGCGCCTCTTTCAGGGATTCGCGGTCGGCGGCGAGGTGGGCCCTGCGACTATGTTTTTGCTCGAGGCCGCGCCGAGCGACCGGCGCATGCTGTTTGCGAGTTGGCAGCTTGCGAGTCAGAACCTCAGCAGCCTGTTGGGCGGCTCGATTGGCCTCATGCTGGCGTTGGCGCTGTCCCAATCGAGCTTGAATGCCTGGGGCTGGCGCGTTCCGTTTGCGTTTGGGATCTTGATCGCCCCGGTCGGCATGACCATTCGCCGCCAACTGGTGGAGACCCTCGAAAAGCCGTCGCGGGACCGTGCGCGTGGCGCGACCGCGATTCTCTCCGCTGTCATTCGATCCAACTGGCGAGGCCTGCTGCTCGGTCTCGCGCTCATCAGCGGGGGCACGATCACCCAATATTTCCTGATCACCATGACGCCCTATGCGATTCGCACGCTCCATTTGCCTCCGTCGTCCGCGATGCTCGGCGCGATCACACTCGGGATTACCGGCTGCCTCGGAGCGCTCGCGGGCGGCGCCCTGGCCGATCGGTGGGGCATACGCCCGGTCGTGATCGCATCCCGGATCGTGCTGATGATCGTGTTGTTTCCGGTGATGAAGGCTCTCGTCGCCAACCCCAGCGCCACGACGCTCGTTCTGGCGATCGCGATCCTGAGCGTGCTGCACGCGGCCGGCGTCGCCGTCATCGTTGCGCTGATCCCGTTGATCTTTCCGCCCGAAATCCGCTCGACCGGGCTCGCGCTCACTTACGCGCTTGGCGTTGCGATCTTTGGCGGCACGGCGACCTATGTCGTCACGTGGCTCGTCGGCGTCACCGGGGACCCGTTAGCCTCTACATATTATGTGATGGCGGCGAATGCGGTGTTGCTCCTGGCCGCCTTCGCGATTCGAAATTCCCACACCACAGCCGCCGCCTGAGCCCCGCCGTTGGATAGCGAAGTCCAGGGACGAGGGGGTGCGCGCTCAGCCTTTCGCCGCCGTTCTGGACCCGGCTCCGGTCAAAAAAAAAGCCGAATTCAACCGATCTTGACAGGGCCTCGCAGTTCACGCCAATTCGACTCGGAAAGGACCCCGGTGGGGCCAGGCCCCGGATTGCGCGGAGAGGCGCGTCCGCCGGGCCGCCTTTATGGACTGTCCGGCTGAGGGATGAACACGATCGCCGTCGAGCCCGCTCAACCTTATCGCGGCCTGATCGCGGGCTATACCGATGCGATCCGCCAGAGCGATTTCAAGGCCAATATCGCGATCCTGTTCGTCGCCTTCATGATGGGGCCGGTGCTCGGCAACTATCCAAAATTTCCTCACTACCTGCCGATTCCATTCGTGATGCTGCCCTTCCTCATCGTGTACATAGGCCTCCTGGCGGTGCTCATTCCGCGCTATCCCAAGCGCGGCGGCAAGCATTTCATCGTCTCCCGCAACGCCACGATCGACGATTTCGCCAACGTCATCGAGGCCGAGGACGAACTCGAGCAGCTGAAACTGCGCTGCTCGGTTCTCTCGGAACTCTTGTGGTGGAAGACCCTTTACATTCGCATCAGCTTTTTTGTCGCGATGGCGAGCATTGTCGCGAGCATGGTTTTGCTCGTCACCATCTGGTATGTTTAGGCGAGCGCGCTCGATGAGCTGTCATCCAACGCCGCGGAACGGCCGTTCGACAAGCCTCGCCGCTTCGCGCGCCCCGTGGCGTGTGTCGCAATGTCGGTGATTTCCAAAGACCACGAAGCTCAGTTGCGCAATCTGATCGCCGGATACGGCGATTCCATTCGCCTGAGCGACATCAAGGCGAATATCGCGGTTCTTTTCGTCGCCATCATGATGGGGACGGTCCTCCAGTTTCGCGACCACTACCCCCATTATTTGAACATTCCGGTGCTGCTCGCGCCGTTCATCGTCATCTTCTTCAATCTGTTGGCCTCGGTCTTTCCGCGCTTTCCCCGCGCCGGACGAAGTCGGTTTCCGATCTGGCGCGGTTCAAATCCGGAGGATTTCGAGTTCATCGCCGATCCGCTGCTGGACGTTGCGGAACTGCCGGTTCGATGCGCGCTCCTGTCGCGCATCCTGTTCTGGAAGAACATAACTCTTCAGACGGCCTATCTCGTTGCGATGGCGACACTCTTCGCTGCCGGGGTGCTGTTGTTCGTGAATTGGCGAGGATAATCGGTAAGCGCTGTTCGCCATTGCGCTTACGTCTGATCGCGTGACCGTGCCGACCGTAGCCGCCCAATACCGCGTACGCGGAGTTCGCCTAGCGGCCCGGTCAATTTTGCTAGGACCGCTTCCAGCCCATGCTTTGGCAAACAAATCCGTCCATGATGCATCCCTGCGTGGTCATGTGCCTCGCCCTGACATGGACGTTGATGGCGTAGTTCTTATTGCGTTGCACATCGAAGGCGTTCCCCGACCAATGCCCGGCGCCGGCCGGCTTGACCTTGAGAATCAGCCGATCGCCGACCTTTTCT
Organism: Roseiarcus sp.; assembly: GCA_036510135.1. Taxonomy (GTDB): domain Bacteria; phylum Pseudomonadota; class Alphaproteobacteria; order Rhizobiales; family Beijerinckiaceae; genus Roseiarcus. The sequence continues at coordinate 5,169 of DATCEJ010000584.1, forward strand.
CCGGAGACGCCGTGCCTGACCCATGTGTTGCGTGCGCAAACCGCTGCGCCGCAGGATGCGACATGGATCCGGGTTTTGCCGTCCGCGCGCGCCCAATCGCCGAGATACGACGCCTGCGCGGCAAGCGAGACGCCGCTCGCCCCGATCGTCATGAGCATCGCCAATGGCATAGCTGTTCGTAACATGCGCATACCTCCCCAAGTTTATCGCCTTCACGGCTGTGTGAACAGCCGGCGCCTTCAACCCGCGTTCTAGCCCCGTCGCTGCGCGAGGTTCGCAGCTCTGCGCCGGGATGTGAATTCCGTTCAGCGTTTGACGCTTTGAACCAATCGCTCTATCTCCTTGTCAACAAACATTCGCGCTGCAAGCGCGCCAATAACAGACATTCGAACAGAATCGTTCGGGCCGACGCCATCGGCGGCGGGGCTTCGACATGGGAGAGAAACGATGCTCACGATCAAGGCGGCGCTGACTGGAGTTCTCGCCTTCACCGCCGCGACGACCGCGGCGCTGGCTGAACCCAAGACGAACCTGCTCAGTCAATGGTCTGAAGGCTCCGACGCGGCGGCGATCGCCAAGCTCGGCGAGATGTTCACCGCCGCTGGCGGCAAATGGGAACAGACTTCGATCGCGGGCCATACCGCCAACACGCTGGCCAAGCTCCGCGCCGACGTCGTCGCCGGCAACGCGCCGCCCGCGGTGCAGCTCAAGGGTCCCGAGATCGCCGAGTGGGACGCGACCGGCATGACCGCCAATCTCGACGATCTCGCCAACAAGGAAGGCTGGGACAAGGTCGTCGCGCCCGAGCTCTTGCCCGTGATGAAGCCGACCGGCCACTGGGTCGCCGCGCCGATGAATATCCACCGCATCAACTGGATCTGGGGCTCGACCAAGGCGATGGAGCAGGCGGGAATTAAGACCTTGCCGAAGACCTGGGCGGAATTCAACGCCGACTGCGACAAGGCGGTCGCGGCGCATCTGATTTGCATCTCCCATTTCAGCCAGGACTGGACCGACGCCACGACGTTCGAGGTGATCGTTTACGGAATGGACGAGGGCCTTTTCAAGAAAGCTTTTGTCGAGGGCGACACCGCGGCGATGCGCTCGCCTGAAATGGTCAAGGCGTTCGAGCAGCTTCGGCTGATGGTGTCGAAATACATGGATCCGGGGATAGCCGGCCGGGACTACAACACCGCGACCGGCATGATCGCCAAGGGGCAGGCGGTGTTCATGATCATGGGCGACTGGCAGATCGGCATTTTCACCGCTGCGGGACTGAAGCAGGGAGCCGATTATCAGTGCGCCCAGGCGCCGACGGACTGGGGCAAGCCGGGGTTCATCCTCAATTCCGATTCGGTCGTTTTCTTCAAGCAGAAGGATCCCGACTACGTCGCGGGCCAGACGCTGCTCGCCCACCTGATCATGTCGCCGAAGTTCCAGACCGTATTCAATCAGGCCAAGGGCTCGATCCCCGCTCGGCTCGACATCGATCTTAAGGATTTCAATTCTTGCCAGCAGCAGTCGCTGAAGGACTTGCAGGCGTCGATCGCCGACGGAATGCTGGTGCGCTCGATGGCTCACAACATGACCATCCTGCAGAAATATCGAGGCGCGATTCTCGACACGATCACCTCCTTCGTGAACACTCCGAAAATGACCGCGGACGAAGCCGCCAACGCCATGGCGGACGCCGTCGACGCGCAAAAGTAGAGAGCGAGATCGGGTCGCTCGGCGCTTGCCGGGCGGCCATTTTCGCCGTGCGATTGAACGTCGCCCATGTCAAACGCCCCAAGCCCAAACGCCCTCAGCGCGAAACTGACCGCTCAGGCGAAAGCAAGCCTCGGCGAAAAGCTCGGAGCCTGGACTCCCAGGCTCGCGATCGCGCCGGGCGTGATCGCCAGTCTTGTTTACGTCTTCGGCTTCACGCTGTGGACGCTCTACATCTCAGTGTCCAACAGCACGATGCTGCCGACCTACAAATTTGTCGGCCTGAAGCCCTATTTCGATCTTTGGTCCAATGCGCGCTGGAAGATCGCCTACGGCAACCTTTTCTATTTCAGCGCTTTCTACGTCGTCCTTTCGCTCGCGGTGGGTCTCGCGCTCGCCATCGCCATCGATCAACGCGTGAAGGGCGAGGCGGTTTGGCGGACGATTTTTCTTTATCCGCTCGCGGTCTCGTTCGTGGTCACCGGCGTGGTGTGGAGCTGGCTCTATAGCCCCGACGCGGGCATCGAGTTTTTCGTGCGCAGCCTCGGCTGGCACGATTTCACCTTCCGCCTGACCACCAACCGGAACACAGCGATCTATGCGATCATCGCGACGGGGATCTGGCAGTCGTCCGGCTTCGCAATGGCTCTTTTGCTCGCCGGTTTGCGCTCGGTCGATCCCGATCTCATCAAGGCGGCGCAGATCGACGGCGCGGGCCCGGCGCGCATTTATCGCAAAGTGATTCTGCCGTCGATTGCGCCCATTTTTGTAGCCGTCATCGTCGTGCTGCTGCAATTCGCCATCAAGACCTTCGATCTTGTCGTCGCGCTGACTCAAGGCGGTCCGGGCATATCGACGACCTTTCCGGCAAACTACGTCTACGATCTCATGTTTCAGCGCGGAGAGATTGCTGTGGGCGCGGCCGCAGCAATCATGATGCTGGCGGCGCTGGCGGTCGTGCTGGTTCCTTATGCCCTGTGGACGGTCTGTCGCTCGCGCCGCGAGGCCGCCCATGGTTGACGCGACCTTCGATCTCGCCCCCGATTGGCAGGCTCGCCGAGAGAGCCTCCGTTATT
>DATCEJ010000585.1:0-4233 GCA_036510135.1 Roseiarcus sp.
CTCAGGCTGACCGCGCCGGAGATGACCGCGCTCGTGGGCGGCTTGCGCGTCCTTGGCGCCCACGCTGGCGCATCCAAGCACGGCGTCCTAACCAAGAAGCCGGGGACGCTGACCAACGACTTCTTCGTCAACCTGCTCGACATGCGCACGGAATGGAAGCCGGCCCAGGGCGCCGAAGGGGTCTACGAAGGCCGCGACCGGAAGACGGGCGAGGTCACGTGGAGCGGCACGCGCGTCGATCTCATCTTCGGCTCGCACTCGCTCCTGCGCGCGCTGGCTGAGGTCTATGCGTCTTCCGACGGGAAGGAGAAGTTTGTGAAGGACTTCGCCAAGGCGTGGGTCAAGGTGATGAACCTCGACCGCTTCGACCTCGTGTATCGCGGCGAGCCCGCACTGAAGATCGCGGCGGAGTAGGGGGCGGTCGCCTGATCCTCTAAGGCGGGACAGGAACACGAAGGGGCCGCGCGGGACCGAGTCCCCGCGGCCTTTTTGCGAGGAGCTGGCGGGCCCGGATGCCCGGCAAGGCTGACGATCGTATATAGCATAAATGACGTGTTGTTCTTTGTTCCAACCGGCCGCGCCAGGGCCAATCCGCGCCGGATTGAGGGGCGGAACTAAACAGGGTCGTAACCAACTGAAAACATGAGGACGCGCCGTTAAAATGACGGCTACGCAGGCGCGCTGGCTTTGACCCGTTCCCTTGCCCGCCGCGTCCTGCTATCCCGCGCCTCATGACCGCCCACGCAATCGAGAATATCCGAAACTTCGCCATCATCGCCCATATCGACCATGGCAAGTCGACGCTTGCCGACCGGCTGATCCAGCAGACCGGGACGATGGCGGAGCGCGACATGGTCGAGCAGGTGCTCGATTCGATGGACATCGAGCGCGAACGCGGGATCACGATCAAGGCGCAGACGGTGCGGCTCGAATACAAAGCAAGGGACGGGAAACCTTACATCCTCAACCTCATGGACACGCCCGGCCACGTCGACTTCGCCTACGAAGTGTCGCGGTCGCTGGCCGCGTGCGAGGGCTCGCTCCTGGTGGTCGACGCGAGTCAGGGCGTCGAAGCGCAGACGCTGGCGAACGTCTATCAAGCCCTCGACGCCGGGCATGAGATCGTCCCCGTTCTCAACAAGATCGATTTGCCCGCAGCCGAGCCCGAACGGATCAAGGAGCAGATCGAGGACGTGATCGGCCTCGACGCTTCGGACGCGGTGCCGATCTCGGCCAAGACGGGACTCAACATCGATCTTGTGCTCGAGGCGATCGTCAAGCGCCTGCCCCCGCCGAAGGGCGATGAGGCGGCTCCGCTCAAGGCCCTCCTCGTCGATTCCTGGTATGACGCTTATCTCGGCGTCGTCGTCCTTATCCGCGTGATCGACGGGGCGCTTAAGAAGGGCTCGCGCATCCGCATGATGGCCGCGGACGCCGTTTACGAAGTCGATCGCATCGGGGTTTTTCGGCCGAAGATGTTGGAAATCGCCGCGCTCGGCCCGGGCGAGATCGGCTACATCACCGCCCAGATCAAGCAGGTCGCGGACACGCGGATCGGCGACACGATCACGGACGAGCGGCGCCCCACGCATGACGCGTTGCCCGGATTCAAACCAGCCCAGCCGGTCGTCTTCTGCGGCCTCTTCCCGACGGATGCGGCCGACTTCGAGGATCTGCGCGCGGCGATGGGCCGGCTCAGGCTCAACGACGCAAGCTTCTCCTATGAGATGGAGACGTCGGCGGCGCTCGGCTTCGGCTTTCGCTGCGGTTTTCTCGGCCTCCTGCATCTCGAAATCATCCAGGAGAGGCTGGAACGCGAGTTCAATCTCGATCTCATCGCGACCGCCCCATCGGTCATCTACAAGATCGCGCTCACGGACAAGTCGGAGATCGAGCTGCACAATCCGGCCGACATGCCGGACGTGGTCAAGATCGCCGAGATCAAGGAGCCGTGGATCAAGGCGACCATCCTCACCCCCGATGACTATCTCGGCGCGATTCTGAAACTCTGCCAGGACCGGCGCGGGGTCCAGATCGACCTCAATTACGTCGGCAAGCGCGCGATGGTGGTTTACGAACTGCCGCTGAACGAAGTCGTGTTCGACTTCTATGATCGCCTCAAATCGATCTCCAAGGGCTACGCGTCCTTCGACTATCAGATCACCGACTATCGCGCCGGCGATCTGGTCAAGATGTCGATTCTGGTCAATGCCGAGCCGGTCGACGCATTATCCATGCTCGTCCACCGCGATCGAGCCGATCCGCGCGGCCGCGCGATGGTCGAGAAGCTCAAGGACCTCATCCCGCCGCACATGTTCCAGATCCCGGTCCAGGCGGCGATCGGCGGCAAGATCATCGCCCGTGAGACGATCCGGGCTTTGCGCAAGGACGTCACCGCCAAGTGCTACGGCGGCGACGCCACCCGCAAGCGCAAGCTGCTCGAGAAGCAGAAGGCCGGCAAGAAGAAGATGCGCCAGTTCGGCAAAGTCGACATCCCGCAGGAAGCGTTTATCGCCGCGCTGAAGATGGATTCGTAAGCGCCAGTCGTCATGCGAACTTCGCTTCGGGCGCTTAAGGCATTATGCAATGGGTTCGAGCTATGGGCGTCATCGCGAGCCATAGGGCGTCGAAAGACGCCCGTCCTTCCGGACGGGCTATGGCGAAGCGATCCAGAGATCAAGGGCGGCGGCAGCGCCTCTGGATCGCCGCGTCGCTTCGCTCCTCGCGATGACGATCCCAATGCGCATGAGTTTACTCTACTCTAGGACACGCATCAGGGCCGTCGGATCGGGAGGAGCGTCATGATCAATCGCAGAATTTTTGCCGCACTGGCTGGCGTCGCAATGACAGGCTCGGCGGCCCCCGCGCAGACCTTGCCGACGCATCGCATACCCGCCGCGCTCGCGGTCGAAGCGGCGAGCGAGACGGTCGCGGCCTGCGCGAAGCAGGGCTATCACGAGACGGCGCAGGTGGTGGACGCCGATGGCGTGGTCATCGCCACCATGCGTGGCGACGGCGTCGGCGCGCACTCGCTCGATAGCGCTTTCGCCAAGGCCTATACCGCCGCCTCGTTCAAGAACGATACGCTTGCGCTCTCGGAGCGGGCCAAGGGCGAGGATTCGATTCTGCCCCTCGCCAAGCTGCCGCATGTGATGTTTTTCGGCGGCGGAGTGCCGATCAAACTTGGCGACGAAATCATAGGCGCCATCGGCGCAGCCGGCGCTCCGGGCGGCAAACTGGACGACGCCTGCGCCCGCGCAGGGCTCGACAAGATCAAGGACCGGCTGCGGTAGACCGCGGCGGCGCACGGAGCAAACTCGATCCCATCCACGCAGGCCTTCGCCGACGTTCAGGCGCTCGTTTTCGATGTCTTTGGCACTGTCGTCGACTGGCGCGGTGGAGTGGCGCGGGAATCAGCGCCATTTCTTGCCAATCATGCGCCGGGCGCCGATCCGGCCGCCTTCGCCGACGGGTGGCGGCGCCGTTATTCGCCGGCGATGGAGGAGGTTCGTTCTGGCCGCCGCCCTTTCGTACGGCTGGACGTGCTGCACCGGGAAAACCTCGAAGCCCTGCTGCCGGAATTTGAGATCGATCCCGCCTTGGTTCCGCCTTCTGAACTGGATGCGCTGAACCTCGCCTGGCATCGGCTTGACCCTTGGCCGGACTCGGTTCCCGGCCTCACCCGACTGAAACGCCGGTTCATCGTCGCTCCCCTTTCGAACGGCAACATCCGGCTGATGCTCGACATGGCGAAGCGCGCCGGCCTGCCGTGGGACGCCATCCTTGGTGCAGAAATCGCCCAGGCCTACAAGCCGAGCCCGGAAGCCTATTTGCGCACCGCCGAGACCCTGATGCTTGAACCGGAGCAGGTCTGCCTCGTCGCCGCGCACAATAACGATCTCGCTGCGGCGCGGCGTTGTGGCCTCCGAACGGCTTTCATCCCTCGGCCGACGGAGCATGGACCGGGGCAGACGATTGATCTCAGGCCGGAAGAGAATTGGGATATCGGGGCGAGCGATCTCGTGGATCTGGCAGATCAACTCGGCCTCTAGCCGTTGCGACACCGGCTTTGCTGCGCTTGCGGCACGCCGCGTAGGCGAGGGCGGCGAAGCCGGTGAGGACCATCGCCCATGTCGACGCCTCCGGTGCGGCAGCGGCCAATCCTACGCCGGTGTTGATGGAGGTCGTCAGGCCGGAGCCCGCATCGTCCACTTCCGAAGCGCCTGTGGAAGG
>DATCEJ010000586.1:0-7700 GCA_036510135.1 Roseiarcus sp.
TTGCCAGGAGGACTCGCAGCGCGTTGTATGCTGTGGTACATAGCCCGCGTTTGGCTAGCCAGCAAATCCGGGACCATGACGGTCGTCAGGTGCGATGATCGGCTCCTTTTCACCGGGGGTCGCGAGGCGGGTGAAAATTCCTTGTGAGGATGACCCCTCCCTCACCCTCACGAGGAAGAGGCTGTCGACGGACTGGGCCTACTCCCAGACCTGCTTCGTCTTGCGAGCCGCCCGCCTCGCGTCAGGGGGACCAATGAGGGTCGTGGAGCGCCGGGCATTCCGCTCGCGCTCCTCATGAAAACATCTTAGTGGGGCGCAATTTGCGCGACCGTTCTATTCCCGTCCGAAATGATTATCTAATGACGTGGACTCGAGGCAACGTGCGACTTGCACGGGAGGGGAAGTGAAGACAGCGACAACCATCGCGCTTGCGCTCGCCACAGTGCTCTCAGGCTCGCTCGCCGCCTATGCGCAGACCGAGCAGCCGACGATCCATCACCACACTCATCACCATTACCCGCCCCACCACGCGGTTCATCACCACACCGTGGCGCACAATCCAGCGCCCACACCGGTCGCTCAGCGGCCGGGCGAACCGGTCGAGAGTGGGCCTCCTCAGACAAATGAGATGTTCAAGCCCTATGCCAATCCGGGAGATGGCGACGAGAACGGACTTAGCCGCGATCCGGACGATTGCAACAAGGGCTGCATAGGCGGCAACCCCGGCTAAGCGCGGGTCAGAAGCGAACGCGCATGCCGACGGTCGGCGCGACGTTTTCCGTGTGGAGGAAGCCGCTGGCGACACCGCCGTAGACAGTCGACACCAAAAGGCCGGCGTACAGGTTCACGCGCGGAATGGGCCTGTAGTCCACCAGGAACGAGTAGGAATAGCGGCCACCGGAGCACCGAGAATTGCTGGTCGCTGATCCCGATCCGGTGCAGACGGAAGGCTCTGCCAGGAAGTCGTTCTGGGATTCCCAGTAGACGCCTCCTGCGACATCAAGATTGGACCACACGGCATAGCGCAGACCCGTCCAGACGGTGTTCAGATTACGTGGAACCGTATAAGCGTTGACGGTCACAAAGCCTGGAGGAACAATGATCCCTGGCGCAATCGAAGACACGCCATACGGATAGCTCGTGTTGCTCGGATTGACCGACAGCGAGTAAATATATCCGGCGTAAAATTTGAACTTTTCCCACTGGTAGCGGCCGAGCAACTCGACTCCGCCGGTGTTCGCGGACGTCGCACGAACGATGGAATCCGGGTTGTAACCGACAGGAGTCGCTGCTCCAGCGAAGCTCTGGAAGGTCAAAGCGTTCTTCGCATATCCGGCAATCGCGTCGAACGAGAAGCCGTTGAAATCGGTTCCGATCTGCGCCTGATATTGCTCGCTCGCAGCATTGTTCTGATCGTATCCGCCCACCTGCGCCTGTGCTGCGACGCGGAACCCTTGATAGGTGAGGCGATAAGTGAATGCCGTGTTGATGCGCGAAATCGGACTTGCGCCGAAGGTCGCGTAAAGCGCGGTGAAGCCGAGTTGGGAAAACGCGACCGAAGTCACGGGATCGTAGGTGCTGAGCGCCGACATGGACAAGAGGGTGGTTCGGCCGAACGTCAGCGTCCCATACTTAGGATTGCTTAGGCCTACGAACGCTTGCCCGTTGTCCCACGTTCCCGCTCGTGCGGTATCAAAGGCAGTCCTCTGAAAAGCCGTGGTATAAGGATTGTTGTCGGCCTGCGACTTCGGCCCATTGATCAAGCGAAGCGAATACGGATTGAACCCCGCTTCGGCGGCGCCGACAATCGTCCAGTTGTCGCCAATCTTTTGCGACAAGCGGACGCCGATGGTCGAGGTGCTAAGGCCGTTTGGCGACCAGAGCCAATGTGTATCGCCGCTGTTTCTTTGGATGGCGTAATTGGGTTTGTCCGCGGATCTGCCGACATGCGCGCCCCATTGCTCATAGCCGAAGCCGCCGTCCAGCGTGCCGTAGAGGGTGAGCGGGCCAACGCTCAGCGGGCAGTCCCGAATCGAGGACTTGAGATAGTTCCACAGACTGCTGAAACAGGGCGACTTGGCCGCCTTATCCTCAGGCGTCTTGGCGGTCGGCAAATCAGCCGCATGGGCGACGCTGGCGATTCCCGCCGCCAATAAAGCGATTCCGAGCCTCTTCATCGCTTTCCCCGCCCGGGCTCAATCGCCGCCGTATCATTCTGGATATATCGCGACACGGCCGAGCGGCAAAGACTGAGTCGCGCGGTTCTGTAAAAATAAAGCGGATCTCCATACGATGGCGTTCGGTCGGGCGCCTCGATTTCCGTCAGGCGGGCGCTGGGAATCCCGGGCCGCCGGCGGCTGCAGAGGCGCTCGATTGCGCCGCAGCGCGCTCGCGCTGGACGCGCTCCGTCGCGTCGCGCGCCACGGCGACGGCTCCCAACGCCTGGTCGCCAGTGACGATCGCGAAGGTCATTTCGACATAGAGCTTGCGCCCGCTCTTGTGCTGCGCGCGGGTGAGGGTCGGTCGGCCCTGAAGCTTCAGCTTGCCGTTGGTCATTGCCGCATCGAAGCCGCGCCAGTGCGCGGCGCGCAGATGCTCCGGAATGATGAGATCGAGAGACTGCCCCAACGCCTCCTCGGCGGAAAAGCCGAACAGCGCCGCCGCGGCAGGGTTGAAGCGCCGGATCGTTCCCGACCGGTCGGCGAAAATTACCGCGTCCGCGATGCTCTCGATAATCTGGTCGGCAAGATTCGCGCCGTCGTCCAATGCGTCGTCTCCCTGAAACCGTTCGCCGCCCAATGGCCCTTATATCCGTCCCTCCTGGCCGATCAGAATCGGCGCATAGACGATCAGAAATGCGGCAAAAGCGACAATCCAGGCCGCGGCGGCGGCGTCCATCAGCGGCAGGGCGAAGTCAGGAAGGAGCGCAATTGCGACCCGTGCGACGAGCGCGGCGATAACGCAAAGATAGGCAAGCTGCGCGCCCCTCGAGGCGGCAAGCGCGCGCCCGCTGTGTCCAAGCGTCACCCTGGTCATCATGGCGAGCGTCATCACGCCGACCGCGCCGATCGCCCAGACGTGCAAGCCAGCCGCGTACGGGTCCTCGGACGGCCACAGCGCGTGCGCGCCGACCGCGAGGAATCCCGCCGCGGCAAAGAAGAAGCCAGCATGAAGCACGAGCACCAGCGGGTCGCGGCCCGCGGCCAGGCCGCGCCAGCGGGACAGCCGCCAGAGGTTCGCCGCTCCCGCGCAAAGCGCGAGCGCGCCCGTCGCGGCGCCTTCGGGCGCGGCGACCCAGAGCACGAGCGAAAGGCCCGACAGCGCCATCACGCCGCCGTCCGCGCGGCCAAAAGGAATCGGCCGCCTGCTTGCCCCGGCCTTCGCCAGCCAGTTTCCGGTGAAGCTCGGCGTGACGCGGCCGCCAATCAGGAGAATGAGCAGGACCATGATGGCGAGCGCCGCGCGGATCGAAAAGGAAGCCAAGCCGTAGCGCGCATCCTCGAGATGGAACGCGAAGTTAACGAGGGCCAGGGCGAGAACCAGTCCGACTATTTTGAGGTTGCGCCAGTCACCTCCAGCAACGACCTCGCGCGCGGCCACCGCGGCGAAGACGACAAGGAAGGAAACGTCGATCGCAGCTCCAGCCGGACGGCCGGTCGCAGCGGAGCAAAACACGGCGATCCGGCCTGCCGCCCACAAGGCGGTCAGGGCCGCGAGGGACATCCCGGCGACCGGCGGCCGCCTGGTCCAGGTCGGGATCGCCGTCAAGAGAAAGCCGGCGACGACCGCGCCGCCGTAGCCGAAGATCATCTCATGGGCGTGCCAGTCAACGGCAGAAAACGCGGTCGGGATTTGGATTGCGTCGTTGAAGATCGCCAGCCACAGCGCCATGCCGACGATCGCCCACACCCCGGCGGCGAGAAAGAACGGGCGGAAACCGCGACCCAGGACCGTTGGGCCGCGCCATGCGCGGGAAGCGGTTGCGGAAGCCCGCGGCGACATGTGTTCGAGGTTGGTCATGGGAACAGCCCGCCATGCGCGCCGGCGACCGCGCCCAGAATCGTCGCAATCGCCGCCAACAGCAACACCGTGTGCGCGCGCGCAAGACGACGCAGGACGCCCTCGGGATCGCGCGCAGCTTCCGCCGCCAAATGTGCGTGAGCCTTCGGCTCGACGACGAAGACGAGAGCCATGAACAGCGCCCAGACCAACACCATGGCGTCCAGCCACCAGAATGCCGGGTCGGCGAACTGGGCCCAGAGGTCCAGGCGCCAAGCCATCCAAAGCCCTGTCGCGCCCGCGAGAGGGATCGACCACCGCACCTGCGCCGAGAAGCGCTTTTCGATCGCTTCGAAGAGCGCCCAGCCCTCGCCAGCGTCTTGGCGCGCGCGAGAAAGGGGCAGTGCGACAAGCGTGACGAAGGCGACGCCGCCAATCCAGTGGACGACGAAGAGGACATGCAACGCCCGGGCAAGTTCGATGTCGTCCAGCTGATTCATGCGGCGTCCGATCCGAGGCCGGTGGTCGGCGCGCGAGCCTATCAGTTCGGACGGGCCGCAAACATGCCAAAAGGGGCCGGGCAAGCTGCCGACAGGTCGCCTGAACCGCGATCGTCTATCGGCGCATCGCAACCGTCTCGACTGCGAGCGTCACAAGGGCGCTCAGCGCGAGCATCGAACCGTAAACCAGCGCTGTCGCAACCAGCCCGAAATGCGGCGCGGCAAGGCCGGCTGCGATGGCCGCGAGCGCGAAGGCGAGATAGCTCTCCACGAAATAGGCGGAAAGCAAACCGGCCCGCTCGTGACTTGACGCGAGCGGCAGGAGCACGCGCAGCGACGCTCCGTAGGATGCGCCGAATCCGGCGCCCGCGACGATCGTTCCGAAGACCATGCCGACCGGCGAACCGGCTGCAATGGCGAACACGGTGAGGACGATGCCAATTGCGAGCAATGCAGCCGAGGCGCGCACCGTCTTGCCCGCGTCGAGGGCGCGCGTCGCCAGCGACGAAAGGCCGCCCGAAACCATCAGCGTCGAGACGACGGCGGCGCCGACAAGAGGTGAGCGGACCCCGGTCGCCTCGATCATGAGCGAGGGCATCAACGAGAGATAGAATCCGCCGAGCGCCCAGGCGGAGAGGGTCAGCGGGAAAAGGCGCGCCATCGCGGCGGCCGCGGCTTTCGGCACGGTCAGCTTGGGCTTCATTCCCCTCCAGGCGCCGGCCTTTCGCGACGTCGTTTCGGCGATCCAGGGCAGAATAATCATCTCGGCGAGCGTCACCCCGAGCAGCGCGGCATAGACGAGATGGGTCGGCCAGGGCGCGAAGGTGACGAACACGCCCGCGATCAGCGAGCCGAGCGCGAGGCCGATGAACGCCGTCACGCTGTTGAGCGTGGCGGCCCATTTCGGTGAGGTATCGGTAAGGACCGCGCCAAGCGTCGTCAGCGCGACGCCCGTCCCGACCCCTTGCACCGCCCGCGCGGCGACGAGCGTGCCCGCGGATTCGGCGACGCAGAACAGGAGAAGCGCGACCGCGTTGAGTCCAAGGGCCAACAGGATCATCGGCTTGCGGCCGACATAGTCCGACAGGCGGGCGATCGTCAGAAAGGCCGCGATCATCGTGAAGGAATAGACGGCGAAGATGAAGGTGATCGCGAATGGCGTCAGACCCAGCGTCTCACGATAGAAGCGGTAGATCGGCGTCGGCGCGCCTGCGACCGTCGCGAAGATGATCGCCGTCGCCGTCGCGTAAGCCGCCGTGATCGCATTCGAGGTCGATCGAACTGGGGCTGTGGCGGCAACGGTGGACATTTTCATAGCCTAAAGCTAAATTATTGCGTTAGAGGTACATAACACGACCGAGGCCTAATGCAATATCTTTGCTTTAAGCTGCGGAGTCTTTAGCTGCGGGGTTTTTAAGGAACGCGAATGGCGCGCGAAATGATCCGACAAGGCGGGCGGAGCGCCCGCATTCAAGAGGCGGTTCACGCGGCGACGCAAGCCCTGCTCAATGAAGTCGGCCGGGGCGAGATCAATGTCCCGATGATCGCGGACCGGGCGGGCGTGACGCCGTCGACGGTCTATCGGCGCTGGGGAGACCTCGCGCAATTGCTGGCCGACACCGCCGCCGAACGGCTGCGCCCCGTGGCCGATCCGGACGATACGGGCTCGCTCGCGGGCGATTTGCGCGCCTTCGTGCAGCAATATGCCGAGGAGATGGGTTCGCCCGTGGGCCGGGCGCTGATGCGGGACGTACTGGCCGAGACAGCCTCCGAGCACGCCGCCGCGCGCTGTTGCGCTTACACGACCCACCATCTGCAAACCCTCAATCGCCGCGCTTTGGCGCGCGGCGAGGCGGGTTTATCAGTTGACGAAGCCATCGACATTCTGATTGCGCCGATCTGCTACCGAATACTATTCTCGAACGGCGAGCCCTCGCCGGACTATGTGAACGGGCTGCTGGCGCGCTTCGCGCGCCTGAACAGCGCAATTCCCCTTTCCTCGCCGCCCCATCAGGCATAGATAGCGCGAACTCCCTTCCACTTGCGCCGTTCGGCGCCGGAGATCGTTATGCCCACGCCGCGTACGTTATACGACAAGATCTGGGACGAGCATGTCCTGGAGACAACCGGCGAGCTGAACCTCATCTATATCGACCGTCACCTCGTCCACGAGGTCACGAGCCCGCAGGCCTTCGAGGGTTTGCGGCTGTCCGGGCGCAAGGTGCGGGCGCCGCACAAGACGCTGGCGGTCGTCGACCACAACATCCAGACCACCGACCGCAGCGGCGGCATCGAGGATCCGGAGAGCCGCCAGCAGGTCGAGGAGCTGGCCAGGAACGCGCGCGAATTCGGCATCGAATATTACGACGAGTTCGACCTTCGCCAGGGCGTCGTGCACATCATCGGTCCCGAGCAGGGCTTTACGCTGCCTGGCACGACGATCGTCTGCGGCGACAGCCACACCTCGACCCACGGCGCTTTCGGCGCGCTGGCGCATGGCATCGGCACCTCCGAGGTCGAGCACGTGCTCGCCACGCAGACGCTGATCCAAAGCAAAGCCAAGAACATGCGGGTCAAGGTCGACGGCGCGCTTCCGCCCGGCGTCACCGCCAAGGACATCATCCTCGCCATCATCGGCGAGATCGGGACGGCGGGCGGAACCGGCCACGTCATCGAATATTGCGGCTCGGCGATCGAGGCCCTCTCGATGGAAGGCCGCATGACCGTCTGCAACATGTCGATCGAGGGAGGCGCGCGCGCCGGCATGATCGCGCCCGACGAGAAGACCTACGCCTATCTCAAGGACCGGCCGAAGTCGCCGAAGGGCGCGCTGTGGGACCACGCCCAGCGGCACTGGGAGACGCTGCGCAGCGACGAGGGCGCGCATTTCGATGGCCAGGTGAAGCTCGACGCCGCCAGCCTGCCGCCGATCGTCTCCTGGGGCACGAGCCCGCAGGACGTGGCGCCAATCTTCGGAATCGTGCCTCGGGTCGAGGACGGCTCGACCGAGCAGAAGCGCGCGTCGATTCAGCGCGCGCTCGACTATATGGGTCTCAAGGGCGGGGAGAAGATGACGGATCTCGCCATCGACCGCGTCTTCATCGGCTCCTGCACCAATGGCCGCATCGAGGATCTGCGCGCCGCCGCCGCGATTGCGAACGGGCACAAGGTGAGCGAGCGCGTCAACGCGATGGTCGTGCC
>DATCEJ010000587.1:0-2389 GCA_036510135.1 Roseiarcus sp.
CTTCACTTGCGTATCGAGGCCACCGCAATAGGGGCACCGCATTCGAGAGCCCGCCCTTCAAAGACCGTCCGGCGCCCTCAATAGATGGGGAACCGCCGGGTGAGTTCGGCGACGTCCGCACGCACTTTCGCCTCGACCGCCACATTCCCCGATTCGCCCTTCGCCGCCAAGCCGTCCAGGACCTCGACCACCATGCGGCCGACGTCGGCGAACTCGTCCGTGCCGAAGCCGCGTGAGGTGACGGCAGGCGATCCGAGGCGGATGCCCGAAGTCACCATGGGCTTTTGCGGGTCGAAGGGAATGCCGTTCTTGTTGCAGGTGATGTTGGCGCGGTCGAGCGCCGCTTCGGCCGCTTTGCCGGTCAGGCTCTTCGGCGTCAGATCGACCAGCATCAGGTGGTTGTCGGTGCCCCCAGTCACAAGCTTATAGCCTCCGGCAAGGATCGGCTCGGCAAGCGCCTTGGCGTTGGCGACCACGGCGTGCGCGTAAGCGGTGAATTCGGGGGTCAGAGCTTCGAGGAGAGCAACCGCCTTGGCGGCGATGACATGCATCAGCGGGCCGCCCTGCAGGCCGGGGAAGATCGCCGAATTGATCTTCTTGGCGAGGTCCGCGTCGTTGGTGAGGATCATGCCGCCGCGGGGGCCGCGCAAGGTCTTGTGCGTGGTCGTGGTGACGACGTGGGCGTGCGGAAACGGGGAGGGATGCGCGCCGCCCGCGACCAAACCGGCGAAATGCGCGATGTCGACAACAAAATAAGCGCCAACGCCATCGCAAATGGCGCGGAAGCGCTCGAAGTCCCAATGGCGCGCGTAGGCCGATCCTCCGGCGATGATCATCTTTGGCTTGTGCTCGCGCGCAAGCGCTTCGACCTGATCCAGGTCGACCCGATGGGTCGTCCGATCGACCCCATAGGCGACCGGCTTGAACCAGCGGCCGGACATGTTGACCGGCGAACCGTGGGTCAGGTGCCCGCCTGCCGCGAGATCGAGGCCCATGAAGGTGTCGCCGGGCTGCATCAGGGCCATGAAGACGCCCTGATTGGCCTGGCTGCCGGAATTGGGCTGGACATTGGCGAAGCGGCAGTCGAACAAGCGGCAGGCGCGCTCGATCGCGAGGTTTTCGGCGATATCGACGAATTGGCAGCCGCCGTAATAGCGTCGGCTCGGATAGCCTTCGGCGTATTTGTTGGTCATCACCGAGCCCTGAGCCTCGAGCACGGCGCGCGACACGATGTTTTCCGAGGCGATGAGCTCAATGCCATCGCGCTGACGGCCGAGCTCGAGTTCGATCGCGCGGGCGATCTCAGGATCGGCGGCGGCGAGGGGCGCGGAGAAGAAGGAGTTCGAACGGGTCGATGTCGCTGCGACTGGGGTTTGAGCGGTGACGTTCATGGCGGCGGACCTTCCATAATCTCAAGGCGGCTTTAACACGGTGAATGCGAGAGGGGCAAAGAATGCGGCGCAAACAAAAAGGGCCGCCCGACGGCGGCCCTTAGCGGTGTTTCTAACGGTTCGATCAGGCGGCCGCGGACCCGATCGCGCGTTGGCGTGAAAATCCGAGCCAACCGAGGCCCGAAATCGACGCAATCAAAGCTGCTTCCTAGGATATCGAAATTTTGATCGACTAACCAGAATGGTTGGCATCAGCCCGAGGAGGCCGCGGCGCAATCTTATGATCAACTACGCTGATCGGTATCAATAGCAAGAGTCCGGCAGTGCCGGCAGTGGAAGCGGTCAGCGGTTTTTGGGGGCGCCGGTAAAGATGACCACCTCGTCCTTGGCCACGCGATCGAGCAGCGCGTGCGCCTCCTCGTCCAAGAGGTCCTTGTCGATGCTTTCCGGCCTGAGGCTGGCGACGCGCAACGCCCAGCGCGCATGTACATCCTTCAGTCCGGCGAGCTGTGCTTTCAGCTCGGTCGCCTCAGCGTCGAATTTCACTTTAGCCTTCAGCCCGTGCTCGCCGTTCGACGCGCCCCACACCAGATAGCCGCTCGCGACCCCGAGCACGAGGTAGAGAGCGATCGGCGCCACGATCGAGCGCAGGCGAGTCCTTACGACCATGCGCCGACCTTGGCGGCGACGGCGTTAACGCGAAGTTAATAAAGGGCGCTTTTCAGGGCTGTTGACCGATGCTTCGGCAGTCCGGGCGGACGGCCAAGACGGTCGCATGACTTGCGTATCGTGCATCGCGCGGCGATGGTCATCGTTCCGGCGCTTGGCTCCGACGCTTGGCCAAGCGCGAAACGCTTCGATAGGAGAGATGATCCGTTGCGGTTGGGATTGCGCCTTCCAAACATCATCGGCCTCGGCGTCGCGATCGTCGTCTCGGGCTCGGGCCCATCCTGCGCGGCGGGGCAGCCCTTGGCTGCAGGCCCATGTGGGCTAAGGTG
>DATCEJ010000588.1:0-4952 GCA_036510135.1 Roseiarcus sp.
AAGAAAAATCGACAATTTCTTGCCGAATCGGTTGGTGTCTGGTATTGTTTTTCAGAAATCTGCGGACAAGCCCGGCTCGGACTTCTGGTGGGCGACGTGCGACTGGGGTTTTCGGGTTACGGGCAGGGAATGGCTTGGGAATGGGGGCGTCACGTCGACGCTTGTGAGGCAGGCCGCCGCTGGGGCGCCCATTGCGGGCCTGGACGCTGTTCGAGGGGGCCTTCAAGACGGGTCGAAGGAACTTGCGCGAAAAGCGGGGAGTGCCCGAGTGACAAAAAAAGACGCTCAACCCTCTGAATCCATTGGCGCGCGTCCATTTGTGCGGTGGAGCGTCCGGGTCGTTTTCGGCAGTTGAATCTTCCCCGCGTGAACGCAAGCCAGACTCGGCGATCCGCCGGCGCGCGGTCGCTGGGAAAGAGAATCGATCAGGCGAATTCCGTATCATTGGTTCAAAGACGTGGCTTGCGCCGCGGTGTCGACCGGCTGCTCGCGGCTCGACGGATCGAGGACCTTGCCGGGCGCGGCGACGGCGCCGGTGGCGACGCCGGCGGCGACATTGATCGCGCCATTGGTGAACGTGCCGAGCGACTCAATCAGGCCTCCCTTCGCGTCGCTGAGCGACTGGCCCTCGGCCAGCCGCTCGCCAATCGCGCCCACAACTTCGCCGCTGGCGAATCTGCCGTGGTTGGTGAAGTCGCTGGAGGCCATCCCGGTCAAGTCGATGACTTGCACCCTGCCTTGCGCGAGGATCGAACGGTAAGGCTCCTTGCTGGGATCGAGCGCGCCGAGGCGCGTCGAATCGCGGGCAAGGAAGCTCGACAATCCAAGCGCCCGATCGTCTCGCGAAATGAACAGGGTAAAATCGGCTGGCCGCGGCCCGGCGTCGATTTCGGCGATCTGGCGGCGAAAAACGTCGACGTCGATGTCCGGTGAAGCCATCATCACATCCCGGATCTTGGGTGAGAGCCCGTGATCACGGATCGACATTTGTCTCAGCGACTCGACCGCGAGGTAATTGCCCATCGAATGAGCGAGGATGGATATCGAGGCCACGTTTGGGTCTTTGACTAAAGCCTGCAGCACCGCCTCCAAGGCGTCACGCGAATACACCGCGCTATCGCGGTCATAGACATAGTCGGTCACGCTGCCCCCGGAGGGCCAGGTGAACAGCACCGGGGCGACGTCGACGCGCGCATCATGAACAATCTGCGCGAAACGGTAGACCGCTTCCTCGAAACGGGTATTGAAGCCGTGGACAAAGATGAGAACCCTGCGGCCCGGCACGTGCTTGATGCGCGTATCGAAATTGGCCTTCGCCTGGGCGAGGTCCATGCGATCGGCGCGCAGGATGGTGAAGTCACGCTCCGGATTGGCTGGCAGAGAAGACGGAAGCGAGACGTCCCCAGGCTGGCGGGCGCTGGCCGGCGGGATCGACACGACAATGTCGGCGAAATCCAGCCCCCGTCCTCTTGAGCCTCCGAACATGACGCCCGCAGGCTCAAGCACCGGCGCGCGGGTTGTCGCCACAAGGAGGTCGACCTGGCTCGCATCTGGCGCGCTCGGTCCAACGACAAGCGTGCCGTAAGGACGGCTCGAGCAACCCGCGACGATCGCCGACATGGCGATGACACAGACGACGCTAGCTCGAGATCGCGCCGCTGTTTCCCTCAGCGGCGCGCGTAGACAACGCCATAAGCGCGCGCCCAGCCCCATGGCGCGCTGTTTAGTCGGGCTGCAGGGCGGCTGACGCGGGGGCTGCGCGCAAGGCGTATTCGACCGGGGTCGACAGGAGGCCCGTTTTCGCCGGCTCCGCCGGCTTTTCATTGTGGGTCATGAACCACCAGATCGCCAGCAGCACGACAACGACGATCACAATGATCGCCCACGTAGGGAAGCCGCTCGACCTCGGCGTAGGCGGCGTCGGGATCCTCGATGCCGCGGTTTGAGCAGTCCTCGCGGCGGCTTCGGCGCTTCTTGCCGCGGAACTCGCGGCCGAACTGGCTGTCGAACTCGCGGCGCCGGCGGCGCTCGAAACCGTGGACGCGGCGCTCTGAGTCGCACCTGCGGCTGCCGCGCCGAGACCGGCGAGCAGCCCGGAGGCTCCAAGCATTCTCGAAAGTTCAGGCGGAAGCGCAGCCGAGATGGCGCTTTTCTGACTGTTGAGCATCGAAAGAATCGCTGAGGGATCCGACCAGTTTGATGGGTCCTGCTGACCGATGGTTCCGACGGCGGCGTGAGTAACCGTGCCGAGCAGCGCCTGAGTCGCTGGCTGCGGAGCGCCGGAAAACTGGCTCAGCGCCCCCGTGAGGCTCGAGAGGCCGCCACCGCCGAGAAGGCCGCTCAGGAGCGTGCCGCCTTCGTTGAGGAAGCGAGTGTTGCCGCCGGTGACCGCGCCGCTGAGCTTCGTCAAAATATCCGGATCGGAGTTGGAGACGGCGTCGGACACCTTCTGAGCGCCTCCAGGCGCAGCCGCCGCCGTAGCGAGCGAGGCGAGGATTGCCGGGACCGCTGCAGCGACAAGTTTCTGCGCTACCGCTTCATTGATGCCGAGCGCCCGCGCCAGGCCGCCGATCAATTGCGGCGTCAGGAACTGGGATACGAGACTAACAAGATTGATTGCCATTGCAGCTTCCCCTCGAACCAACAAGGTCTACGACCCGCAGCCTTTTAACAGACTTTCGAGCGCTTGGCGCGCCCTGGGCCATCAGAAAATTAG
Source organism: Roseiarcus sp. (assembly GCA_036510135.1). Lineage (GTDB taxonomy): Bacteria > Pseudomonadota > Alphaproteobacteria > Rhizobiales > Beijerinckiaceae > Roseiarcus. The sequence continues at coordinate 2,717 of DATCEJ010000588.1, forward strand.
TTGCAGCCGGAGTCAGCTCGGCCGTCCAATACGAAAATATCGGCTTCGGAGGGGCGGATGTTGCAAGTCTTCTTCCGGGCGACGGGCGATAAGAACCGCGCTCGAAAAGGCCAGAACCTCCTCCCCGCGCTGGTTGACGCCGCGAAATGTATTGGTGACGAGACCCCATCTCGGCTTGGAGGTCTCGCGTTTCGACACCGGCTCCACCGAATACGCAACGATATCGCCCTCATGCACAGCGTGCGGCCAGCGCATGTCTCTGAAGCCTGGCGACACCCCAAGCTGCGGAAGCGTCTCGCCGCGCTCGGCCAGGGCGGCGCGCAAGGCGCTGCGCGTGTCCACCAGTCGACGCATGCCGGCGGCGGCCACGTGCATCCCCGAGGCGGCGAGCCGCGCGTTGCCCGCGGCAGCTTGAGCGACGATGCGTGGATCGAACCGTTTTCCGTAGGCGAGAATCGCCTCCCTTGAGAACTCGGTTCGGCCAAGGTCGGTCGACTGACCGATGCGGATGTCCTCGTAGAACATGAAACCCGGCTAGTTCGTGAGTGGCTGTGGACGCTGCTTGAGCAGGAGCACGCTGCGCTGCGCCATGGCGACGGCGCCGTCCTGATTGACGACTTCGTAGAGAAACTCGACCTCGCTCGCGCTCGTCCGGCCCTCGCGGGGGCGGCACGCGAGCGTCTGGCGGCGCACATGCAGCCGATCGCCCGGTCTGACCGGCAGCTGCCAGCGGACCTCCTCCACGCCCGCCTCATCGAGGATGGCCGCGCGCGTGAGGAACGCCTCGCAATTCATCCTGAGCAGCAGCGCAGACGTGTGCCATCCCGAGGCGATGAGGCCGCCGGTCGCCGCACGCGCGGCCTCTTCATCGGTATGGAAAGGCTGGGGATCGAAGTCGCGGGCGAAGGCAATGATCTCGTCAATCGAAACGTCGACTCCACCATACTCGACCACTTCGCCGAGCGGAAAGTCTTCGAAATAGAGCGGCTCCGACATTGGCGCTCAATTCGCGAAGCGGAAATGCAGAACATCGCCGTCGGCGACCACATAGTCCTTGCCTTCGAGCCGGAATTTGCCGGCCTCACGCGCGCCAGCCTCGCCGCCATTGGCGACATAATCGTCATAGGCAATGGTTTCGGCACGAATAAAGCCCTTTTCAAAATCCGTGTGGATGACGCCGGCTGCCTGCGGGCCCCTGGTCCCCTGTTCGATCGTCCAGGCGCGCGTCTCCTTTGGCCCCACGGTGAAATAGGTAACGAGGCGCAAGAGCTCGTAACCCGCGCGAATAACGCGGCTGAGGCCAGGCTCGCTCAACCCGATCGCGTCGAGGTAAGCCTTTTGCTCCGCCAGGGGCAAGAGGGCGATCTCGCTCTCGATCTTCGCTGACACCACGGCCGCGACGGCGCCCTCCTTGGCCGCCTGCTCCTTGACCAGATCCGAATAAGCGTTGCCCTGGTCGGCCGACCCTTCGTCGACATTGCAGACATAGAGAACCGGCTTTGACGACAGAAGGCCCAGCGACTGGAAAAGACGCCGCTCTTCACGGCTGACGCCGATGGCGCGCGCGGGGCGCCCCTCTTTCAGTTCGCCAAGGCTTCGCTCGGCCAGCGCCAGCAACTCCTTGGCCTCCTTGTCGCCGCCCTTGGCCTTCTTCTCCATTTGGACGATGCGGCGCTCGAGGCTCTCGAGATCGGCCAGCATCAGCTCGGTTTCAATGGTTGCGATGTCGGACAAGGGGTCGACGCGGCCCTCCACATGGGTGACGTCGCCGTCGTCGAAACAGCGCACGACATGGGCGATCGCATCGCATTCGCGAATATTCGCCAGAAACTGATTGCCGAGCCCTTCGCCCTTCGAGGCCCCGCGCACGAGCCCGGCAATGTCGACGAAGGACAGACGGGTCGGGATGATCTCCTTGGAGGCGGCGATTTTCGACAGCGCCGCCAGACGGGGATCCGGCACCGCGACATCGCCGACATTGGGTTCAATGGTGCAGAACGGATAATTGGCCGCCTGCGCGGCGGCGGTCTGCGTCAGCGCGTTGAAAAGCGTCGACTTGCCGACATTCGGCAGGCCGACGATGCCGCATTTAAAGCCCATGGAAGCCGTCGTTGAACTGGGGAAGGTCGGCCCTCATGCGCGGGCTTCAAGCAAAAGGCAAGAGGCCGGCCGCCGACGGCTGACGATTGAGTTCGCGTTTCCTTTCGGCGCACAATGGGTCATGGCAGTCGCAGCT
>DATCEJ010000589.1:0-13759 GCA_036510135.1 Roseiarcus sp.
CATCGGCGCCTATTCGCTCGCCAACGCCATTCCCGTCTTCGCCGCCACCCTCGCTGCGTCGCTCACCACCCAGGCGATCATTGGCGCGCCGTACGACATCACCGCGCCCAGCCGTCTATGGGGCTTGAGACGACCGCTTGCGTGCTGGTCGGCATGGGCGCCTTGAGCGCCGCGATCGTCGGCGGCCCGCTGACGATGACCTTTCTGGTGCTCGAGAGCAGCGGAAACCTCGGCGTCGCCGGCGGCGCTCTCGCGGCTTCGATCGCCACCACGCTCGCGGTCCGCGCGACCTTCGGCTATTCGTTGACCACCTGGCGCTTGCATCTGCGCGGTGAGACAATCCGCGGAGGCCAGGATGTGGGGTGGCTGCGCGATTTGACCGTCGGGCGCATGATGGCGCCCGCGCCGCCGAGGTTTCCCGCCGATCAATCGGTCCGCGCCTTTCGCAAAGCCTATCCGCTCGGCAGCGCCAATGTCGTTGTCGCGGTCGGCGAAGATGGGCAATACCAGGGGCTGATCCACGTCCCCGAGGCACATGCGCTCGCGCTCGAAAATGGGGGCGACGGCGGCCCGATCGCGGCGTTGGTCCATCTGCCGGCCACGGTTCTGCATCCCGATGATAACATTCGCCGGGCGCTCGACGTCTTCGGCGCCTCCCAGGCCGACACGCTCGTCGTCACCGCGCGCGGAACCGAGCAGGTCTTGGGCACGCTCGGCGAAGCTTACGCCGCCCGCCGCTACGCGCAGGAGACCCACTTGGCGATGAACGGGGTGCTCGGCGGGGGATGAGGGCGAGCAATTCTTGCGGCCTTCCGCACATTATCCGGTGCTCAGCGACTCTTGCCTGGAGCTCTTGGGGGGCGTCAATCACTTGACTGAACCGCCTTTAAGAAAATACTGTAGCGAGATATTGTTGTTATTTCGTTGAGCCGGCGATGCGTTTTCGCCTTTCCGTTATCGTGCTTGCGGCTTCGATCGTGGCGGCCTCGGCTGAGAACCTGCCGCCCGCCGTGAAGTCCGCGGTCGCGGAGAACAGCAAATCGTGCAAGAAGACTACGGTCCAGCCGGGATTTCTGACCCGCCAGGACATCAACGCAGGCGGCCGCCCCGACTTATTCTCGACTATGGCTCCTTGCGCTGCGACGGCGATCAACGAGCCTTCTGCGGTTCCCTCGGATGCGAGTCTCAGGTTTTCGCGTCGCTCCCGAATGGCGCCTACGCGAAAGTCGTCGACGAGATCGTTTGAGGAGGGATAAGCTTTCGTCAGGTCAAAGGACGACCCGCCATCGTCCTTGAGTTCCGGGGCGACGCCGATCCGTGTCGAGGCGATCCGACCACCCTTTGCGAAGTTGTCAGAACCTGGAACGGATCGACCTTCTCGACGCCCGTGACTCGGGCGGCGAAACAAGCGCAGGCGAGCACGCCGCCTGTCGCGGCTGAGGGTGGTAAAGGGCTCGCAGCACGAGCCCGCGCTACCTGTCACAGCGCCCCCCACCTCATCGAGATGGACATACGCGTACTTTAGTAACCCTGACGCTCACGTGGTGGTATCCACCCCATCGATGTCTGGGCACCCCAGTATTTGGCTGTTGTGCCAACCTAATCCGCCTTCCGCGGAATTCCGTATCGACCCTGCAACAAATAATCAAAACGCCGTGGAAGGCGCGAAGTCGGTATTTCTTATTGAAGTTGAAAACGCCTCCCGCAACGTCCGCAAATTTCCTATGGTTGCTTACAACATGGGCCCTTACGGCGGCTCTCAGTTCTACAGCCGAAACTTCCTTTCGACGCCCTTTCTGGGCGCATTCGCGCAAGACGGCGGCATCTTGAGCCGGCGGACGGACAAAGGTGTCGAAATCGCCTCATGGCAGCTGAGCGGCACAGCGGAGGCGAGAGGCATTGTGCGGAAAGTCTGTCGTCTCTGAGGCCAAATCACCCGCTATTGCGCAGGCCCGCCGAAACGCCGTTGATGGTGAGCTGGATGCCGGTCAGCACTTTCTCGCTCGTGGCGCGCGAACGATAGAGCTTCAGAAGCTCGACCTGCACGTGGTTCAGCGGATCGAGATAAGGAAAGCGGTTGCGGATCGAGCGGTCGAGCAGCGGATTGCTCTCGAGCAGTTTCGACTGCCCCATGATTGCGTTCAGTGCGTCGACCGAGGCGCGCCACTCGCTCGAAATTCGCGCGAAGATCCTCTCCCGCAAGGCGACATCCTCCACCAGCCGTGCGTAACGCGAGGCGATGGCGAGGCTGGACTTCGCCATCACCATGTCCATGTTGGAGAGCTGTGTGCGGAAGAAGGGCCAGCGGACGTACATCTCCTTGAGCGTCTGAAGGCCGTTCGTGGGATGGGCATCAATATAGGCCCTCACCGCCGAGCCGAAGCCGAACCAACCGGGCAGCATGAGCCGGCACTGCGCCCACGAGAAAACCCAGGGAATCGCGCGCAGATCCTCAATCGCCTGCGTCTTTTTGCGCGAGGCGGGGCGCGACCCGATGTTGAGGCTCGCGATCTCTGTAATGACGGTCGACGCCCAGAAGTAGCGCACGAAGCCTTCGGTCTCGTAGACAAGGCCGCGATAGGCCTTGTAGGCGGAAAGCGACAATTCCTCCATCGTCTCGAGAAAAGCGGGGTCGGGCGCCGGGCTCTCGTCCTGCAACAGCGTCGCTTCGAGCGTCGCCGAGGCGAGCGTCTCGAGATTGCGGCGCCCAACCTCCGGGTTGGAATATTTGCTGGAGATGATCTCGCCCTGTTCGGTGATTCGGATCTGCCCCTGCACCGCGCCGCCCGGCTGCGCCAGTATCGCTTCATAGCTCGGACCGCCGCCGCGCCCCACCGAGCCGCCGCGCCCGTGGAAGAGGCGGATGCGCACGCCATGTTTGCGGAACACTTCGACGAGGCCGATCTCGGCCTTGTAGAGCTCCCAGCCCGAGGTGACAAAGCCGCCGTCCTTATTCGAATCGGAATAGCCGAGCATCACCTCCTGTTCGCCGCCCTGCGAATCGACCAGCTTGCGGTACTCGGGAAGCGAAAGGAGCGTGTCCATCACGGCGACGCAATTGCGCAGGTCCTCGATCGTCTCGAACAGCGGCGCGAGCGCGATCGCCGACGATCCTTCTGCGGTGATGAGCCCCACTTCCTTCAGGATCAGCGCGAGCTCCAGCATGTCTGAGACGCTGTCCGTCTTGGAGATGATCGAGGTTAGGATCGCGCCGGGTCCATACTTGCTTCGGATGTCGGCGGCCGCGCGAAAGAGCGCCAGCTCGCCCGCCGTCTCCTCGCCGTAAGCGATGAAAGGCGAGAACAGCGGGCGCGGCGAGACGAGTTCGCGGCGCAACAGCTCCACACGCTCCGCCTCGCTTGAGCCCTTGTAGTCGGAGCCCGGCGACGTCGCCGCAAAAAGCTCGGCGATCGTGCGCTCGTGGACGTCCGAATTCTGCCTGAGGTCGATGGCCGCCAGATGAAAGCCGAACACGTCCACAGCGCGCTGCAAGGCGCGCAGCCGCCCGCGAGCGACGATGCCGGCGTTTGTCTGCTTCAGCGAGAGCGCGATAGTTGCGAGGTCCGCGCTGAATTCCGCCGCGGATGCATAGGGCGCACGATCAACGATCGGCTGACGAAGGGCGATCACATGGTCCAGCTCGCGCGCTGTCTTGGCGAGGCGCGAATACATTCCGGTGATGGCGCGTCGGTAGGGCTCCCTGCGGCGGGCTGCGGCGGAATCGTCGGACGTGTCGGCAAGCGCGGCAAGTTCCGGACTCATCGTGGCGAGATTGGAGGCAAGCGACAGCTCGGCGCCGAGCTCGTGCAATTCGTCCAGATAATGGCTGATCGCCCGGGCGCTCTGCAGCCGCATCGACTCGTTGAGCACGTCAGCGGTGACGAACGGATTGCCATCGCGGTCGCCGCCGATCCACGACCCGACGCGCAGGAACGAGCCGATCGGCTTCGTCCGCGGCTCGCCAGAAATAGCGTCGAGTCTATCTTCGATCGCGCCGTAGAGGCGAGGCAACTCATGGAAGAACGTATAGTCGTAGAACGAGAGGGCGTTGGCGACCTCGTCGATGACCTTGAGCTTCGTTTGGCGCAGGAGGTTCGTGCGCCAGAGGATGAGCACGGCCCGCCGAAGTCGTTCCTCGTTGAGCGCAAGCTCATCCTCGTTGCCGCCTGCGCCCTCGCGCTCGTCGAGCAATTTCGCGATCTCGAGTTCCCGAGTGAGCGTGCTTTTCCGCCTGACTTCGGTCGGATGGGCGGTGAGGACCGGGCTTACCAGCGCGTGATCGAAGAAGTCCGTGAGCGCGCTCGGCTTGACGTCCATCTCGCCGGTGCGTTGAAACGAGTAGGCGAGCGAACCGGGGCGGGGCGCCGAGCCGGCGATCGCATGGGCGCGGTTGCGGCGGATGTGATGCTGATCTTCGGCGATGTTGGCGAGATGCGAGAAATAGCTATAGGCGCGAACGATCGCGAGCGTCTGGTCAGCGTTGAGGCTGTCGAGCGTCGCCTCAAGCTCCCGCCGCGCGCCGATCTCGTTGTCGCGATGGAATCGTATTGAGGCCTGGCGAATCTGCTCGACAAGCTCGAAAACCTCTTCCCCCTCCTGCTCGCGCACGGTGTCGCCGAGAATTCGACCGAGCAGACGGATGTCGTCGCGCAGGGGAACGTCCTTCTCGTCCGAAGAGCGAGGGGTCAGCTTTTGGATTTTGGCGGTCATGGCCATCGGCGCATCCGTGGCAAAAGTTGCAAGCAATGCTGCATCGTGGCCCTTGGTGGTGCAAGATCGAAAGATAGGCACATGCGCCTCAATTGGAGCAGGCCGGCACGTCTCGCTCTATTCGAGTCGAACGGCTTCCGCGAGCCGGGCGCTGAGCGCCGCCTTATCCTTGAGTTCGCATTCGTAGACGACGAGCGCGCGCCAGCCCATCGCCTCGTAAGCACCGAGGGTTCTGACGTCGCGGGCCCGGTTGCGAGCGATCTTTTGGCGCCAATAGGCCGCATTGGTCTTTGGACAACGCGCGCCGCGCGAGCAATCATGCCCGTGCCAGAAACAGCCGTGTACGAAAATTGCGAGCTTGCGGTAGGCGTAAACGATATCCGGCGTGCCCGGCAGATCAGGGCGATGAAGCCGGTAACCTGGCGCAATCGGACGCAGAAGAGCCCGAACCGCAAGCTCCGGGCTCGTGTCGTGCGATTTGACAGCGCGCATGACCGCGGAGCGGTCGTAGGTCACGCGCTCTTCGCCCGCAATGTACGGTGGCCTTCAAGGCGATGGCGAACGAGAAGCAGAAGCAAACCGGCGGCGGCAATGCGCTGCGGTGAAGGGCGACAAAAAAGCAGGCGCGGCCACGCCTGCGATAGGAAATGCGCTACGTATATTGCCAACGCGGCGAAGCGAGAGCAGAGCCCTGCGAAGCCGCGCAGATGGCCGTGAAATCCGCACCCTTTTTGCAGTTCGGCACGCCGGTCACGTTTTCGAGCGCAATAGCTGATGGCGCGCGCCCATTCGCTGACGCACCGCGCATGGCGGAGCAAAAAAGCTCCGGACCGGGCGCCGTAGGGCCCCACCGGCGCCGGCAAGCGAAAGCTCCTAACAGCGAAATGAAGCTCAGGCGAGATCGGCCTCCCCCGGCGAATCGTCTACGCCAAGCAAAGCGACATCGACGAAGCGCCGTTCGTCGGTTCCCCAGTTGGCTGCATAGCCGCCCTCTTTGCGCGGGTTGATGTCGTTGGCAACAGGCGCCGCCATTCCAGCTCAAGTCCCGCGCGAACCGCACCGCCGCCGAAGCAGGGGTATAGCATTGCCGCCGATCGGTGTGGGATTCGGTGGTCCTACCTCATTTGCCTCCGCGTAACGATCGGGCTTGACCGTAATAGCGCCCTCCTGCGTTATAAAGCCAATGACCGAGTTCTCCTTCTCCTTTCCAGCTCTCGTCTGCGACACAGGCGGCACCAACGTGCGCTTCGCGCTCGTTAGCGAGCCGGGCGAAGATCTCAGCGAGATCATACACCTGCACACCGGTGATTATCCGGGGCTGGCCGAGGCGATCGAGGCGGCTGTCCCGAAACTCGGGACGCGGCCGCACTCAATGATCGCCTGTGGGGCGGGGCCTGTTGTCGGGCGGACGCTTAAGCTTACAAATGCCCCGTGGACCATGGACGGTCCGGAAGCCGCGCGCCGCACCGGCCTCGCCCAAGGCTTGCTGCTCAATGATTTCGAGGCGCAGGCCCTATCGTTGCCGACAATTCCCGCTAGTTGGGAGCGCCGCATCGGACCGCTGAAATTCGGAGCTGAGGGCCCCCAAGTTATTTTGGGGCCGGGAACGGGGCTCGGCGTCGCAGCGCTAGTCAAGGCGGACGGACGCTTTACTCCAGTCTCTTCAGAGGCTTGCCATATTGATTTTGGCCCGGCCCGCCCCGAGGAGTTCGAGCTCTGGCCGCATCTTGAGCGCGCGCACGGTCGTGTGACGAGTGAGAGCGTCATTTCCGGCGCCGGGCTCGCGCGCATTCACCGCGCGCGCATGATGACGAAGGGGAGCCCCGATTCCCGTGTTGAGCCGTCGGCTGTAACAACGGCAGCCTTGGCCAACCCCTCAGGCGACGAGGCGGCGAGCGTCAGGCTCTACTGGCGGATTGTCGCCCGTTTCGCCGGCGATATGGCCGTGACCTTCGTCGCGACCGGAGGGGTTACACTCTCGGGTGGGGTCCTGCCGAGAGTGGTCGATCTTCTTGACGAGGGCTCGTTTCGCCAGGCCTTTGAGGATAAAGCGCCGGTCGATGGCCTCGCCAAGCGTATTCCGACTCGGCTTGTCACGCGAGAGGATGCAGTCCTTGTCGGGATGGCGGCGATCGCCTCGACGCCAAGCCGCTACGGGATCGATTACAAGTCTCGCGCTTGGGTCTAGCTTCATGGGACGCCTAGCCGCGCTTTCGCCTTTTTTCTAAGGTTTACGCGGGCGAATTGGGGGCAGCACGGCTTGAGGTTGACGCAGTGGCAGGAAAACGACTTGGGGCGTTAGCAGCGGGGATTGTTTCTGCGATCGGACTGTCCGGATCTGCCTACGCAGATTGCGGTTCTGACATGCAAAAGCTTGCCCAAGCCCGCAATGCGCAACTGGAGATCGTCAACAACTTCGCCAAGTCTTTCCATGGCAAGCCCTTGGATCCGGTGGCGTTCTGCGGCAAATCATCGGGTCTCGTCCATGCCGAGACGGCGCTGATTGCGTATATGGAAAAGAATAAGGACTGGTGCTCGTTCCCGGACGACGCGATCGCCCAGCTCAAAGAGCACCACGCTAAGAATGCCGCGTTCAGCTCCAAGGCCTGCACGGTGGCGGCGCAAATGAAAAAGATGAAAGAGCAGGCGGCACAGGGTGGCGGCGCCGGGCCGCAGGCTCAGCCGTTGCCTGCCGGACCTCTTTGACGATCGCCTCGGAGCGGCCGGCCAGCCTGCCAGACGCGCGGCCGACAAGTCTGGTTCTGCGGCTGACGCCGGACTCGGCGCTTCCTTTCGTCCAGCTCGCGCGCCTCGATAGGCCGACCGGATGGCAGTTGCTCCTTGCGCCGTGTTGGCAAGCGACGGCGCTCGCCGGCCTCGCGCTCCATCGAGGACCGAACCTGTGGCATCTTGTTCTTTTTCTGATCGGCGCGATCGCCATGCGCGGCGCCGGCTGTACCTACAACGACATTCTCGACCGCGAGCTCGACGCGGGGGTCGAACGAACACGCAATCGCCCATTGCCGTCGGGGCGGGTCACGATCGGCGCGGCAGCGGCGTTCCTCGTCGCGCAGGCGCTGCTCGGCCTCGTGGTGCTCCTTTGCTTCAACCTTTTCTCGATCTGGCTTGGCCTCGCCTCGATCGGCATCGTCTTGGTCTACCCGCTGATGAAGCGCGTGACCTCCTGGCCTCAGGCTGCGCTCGGCCTCGCCTTCTCGTGGGGGGCGCTCATCGGCTGGAGCGCGACCTTCGCCGGCCTCGCGCTCGCTCCGATCCTCCTCTATGCGTCCGCCTTCGCCTGGACGATCGGTTATGACACCATCTATGCGCTCCAGGATGCGCGCGACGATGCGATTGTCGGCATCCGGTCGACCGCCCGCCTGTTCGGCGCGCGGGTCAAGCTTGGGATCGGCGTTTTCTATGCCGCGAGCGCGGCGCTGGCTTTCGCCGCGATCGAAGCCGCCGGCGGGGGCGCAATCGCGCTGATCGGCTGGCTCGCGTTTGCAGCGCATCTTGCCTGGCAGGCATCGCAAGTCGAAGGCGCGGATGCGGCGACAGCGCTGAGGCTCTTTCGCTCCAACCGCGACGCAGGTCTTATTCTGTTCGCCGGAGTCGCGCTTCAGGGGTGGCTCGGGTAACAACCGCTGCTGCGCGTCGAGCATTCGTGCCGCCGTCGACCGTTAGTCTCGCGCCCCGTGATGTAGGCCGCTTCTGAACCAGCAACAAACGCCACGAGGGCCGCCACGTCGTCCACGGCGCCGTAACGGCTGAGCGCGGCCATCGCCTTCTGCGGAACCGCCCACTCGCCAGGCACAATCTCGTCAAACCGGCGCGAGCCTATTCTAGGCTCGTCCGTTCGGCCTCGAGGTCTCGCGGGAGATGTTGGCGACCGCGGCGGCGTCGACCGCGCGCCGGGCTCGCCCCTCTCATCGCGCTTGCTCAAGCGGACGCCACAGCGTTCGACCCGCAGAGGCTGTTTGGCTGGGCAAGCTTCAAGCGCGTGATGATCTCATACGGCCAGTTGATGATCCCGCCGCGCGAGGCGCTGGCTCATGCGCTTGATGTTGTCGCCCCGGGCGGATCGCTGGAGATCGTCGATTTCGGCGATTGGGCCTTGCCTCGCCCGTTCAAGGCCGGACTGCGCCAGTGGCCCGCGATGTTTGAAGTGACCCCGCGTGACCTCGCCGCCGCCCCTCGAGGCGCCTGCAGCGGAGCGCGGCATGAGCTGCGAGGTCGAGAGGCGGTTTCGCGGCTACGCGATCCTGGCGCCCGCGCGGCGAATGGGTCAGCGGAAACAGCCCGCGCCCACCGATGCGCCAGCTCTAGCGGCATTTTTACCGGCGCCCCTCAATATTTTCAACGCCTTACGACCCCGTTTACCGGCGCGCTGAAAATCGGGCGTGTTTCTCGCATGAGCTATAAATACATATTACAAGTGTAGTATCGGGTCAAACGCCAACGACAGGCGCTTCACCCGCCAAACGCGCGCGACAGGGTGAAGATCAAAAGCCCAACCAGTCCGCCCACCAGCGTCCCGTTGATGCGGATATATTGCAGGTCCTTGCCGACCTGCAGCTCGAGCCGGTTGACGAGCGTTGCGGTGTCCCAATTGTCGACAACCGCGGCGATATAGGCGCCGATTTCGGCCCGGCGCGGTAGGATTGTACGCAGGGCAAGGAGTCTGAGCCGCCGGTTTATTCTCGCCCGACGCAAAGGGTCCTCTTCGAGCCATCGGCCAAGCGCGCCTGCGGAGGTCGCCAACCAGCCGACAATCGCTTCGGCGTGGCGCGGCAGATCATCCCTCAGCGCCTTTTCCAGTTCGTCCCGCAGCGCTTGCGCTTGTTCGGCGAACACCGGATTGGCCAGAATCTCCTGCTTCAGCGCTTCGCCTTGGGCCCGCATTTCGGGGTCATGCGCGAGGTCGTCGATCAATTTCTCGATCAAGTCATTGGCCTGCTCGCGCCACGGATGATCGGGGTCGCGCATGTCTCTCAAGGTTTCGGTGAGCCCGTTAATCACCTTGGCGGCGATCAGGTCGTCGACCCATTTGGGGATCCAGCGCGAGGACTTTTGCGCGACGTGCCTGACGATGGTCGCCTTGTAGCGTTCGAGCGTCGTTCCAACGAAATCCAGCCCCTGATCGAGCAGCGTCTGGCTCGCGCCCTGCGCCCACAGGATCGAAAGCCCGCGCGAGGCGAGCGGCGCCGCGGGGACGGCTTCGATCCCGCGGCGCGCGGCAAAAGCGACCCATTCGTCGATAGCCCCTCTCGGCAGGACGTCGAGCGCGTAGGGAATGGCGCGCCCTGCGGCCGCTGCAGCTGCCCGCGCGTTGCGTTCGTCTTCGAGCCATCGGGCCGCAAGACCGACGAAGTCGACCGACGACAGGCGGGCGATGGCGACGCGCGGGGAGAGAAAGTTGTTGGTGATGAAGCGCCCCATCGCCGCGCCGATGCGCCGCTTGTTTTCCGGCACGACCGCTGTGTGGGGGATCGGCAGCCCGAGGGGACGGCGAAAAAGCGCGACGACGGCGAACCAGTCGGCGCACGCCCCGACCATGCCGGCTTCCGCGAACGCGCTGAGATAGGGCGCCCACGCCCAGTCCGGAGGCGCACGACGCATGGCGACATAGATCGCCGCCATCAGGAGGAGCAGCAGCGTCGCGATGGTGCGCATCCGCCGCAGCTCCGACCGGCGCTCGGCCTGAGTTCTGAAGACATCAGAAGGTCCGAACGGCGTAATTTTGCCGGCTGCGGATCGAGCAAGCTCTGTCATCGTTCCAATCATAGGGGCCGGCTGCGTCATGGCGATAGAACCTTTTGACGCCGAGGAAGTCCAAACCGCTTGCCGCGGCCGCTCTAGCCATTTGCGGGGGAAGTGACTAAGTAAAGGATGCGGAGCTGGGTGGCGCGTCAGGACAATATTCCTCGGGGCCGTACGATCCCCATGGGGGCTGTCCCTGTCGAGGCTCGTGGGCTTCGGCACATGGTTCCCACCTACACACGTAGGCGCCCGGGATCACCGTTCAACGGCCGTCTCGGCTCCGCGCTTTACACGTTCGACTGCAGCCCTTCTCGGATCGGTGACCATCCTTGACGTTTAGCAAGGCCGATCCGAAGGCGGTTCTGCGCAGCGACGCTCTCGCGCGGCGAGGGAAAATCGAGCCCGCCGCTCGCCTAGCTTTCAGCCATCATCTCGCCGAGGACGGTTTGCGCCTCGCCCGTTTCTGGCGTCCCCGGATCGTCTCGGTCTTCTACCCCTTGGGCGAGGAGCCGGACACGTTCCTGCTGTTGACCGCGCTTGCCGATGAAGGATTTGCGACCGCGTTGCCAGTCGTGGTTGGCCGGGGATCGCCGCTCGCTTTTCGCCTCTGGCGGCCCGGGGAGGCAACTCGCGCAGGCGCAATGTCCATTCGCGAGCCTGTGGAGGACGCGCCGATCGTCGAGCCCGATCTCTTGTTCGTGCCGCTCGCCTGCTTCGATCGGCGCGGCCACCGCATCGGCTATGGCGCCGGCTATTACGACCGAAGCCTGGCCCAATTGCGCGCGCTAAAGCCCATACGTGCAGTCGGGGTCGCCTACGGGGTATGCGAAGTTGACGCGGTGCCGTATGAACCCCATGACCAGAGGCTGGACGCCGTTGTGACCGACCAGGAAACGATTCTCTTTAGCGAGCAATGATCCGTCTTCTGTTCATTGGCGACGTCGTCGGACGGTCAGGACGCACCGCCGTTCTTGAGCAAGTTCCCCTTTTGCGCGCCCGCTGGGCGCTCGATTTCGTCGTCGTCAACGGCGAGAACGCAGCAGGTGGCTTCGGCCTCACCGAAGCGATTTTCCAGGAATTCCTCGACGTCGGCGTCGATGCGGTGACACTCGGCAACCACGCCTTCGATCAGCGCGAAGCGCTTGTTTTCATCGAGCGGCGGCCGCGCTTGATCCGCCCGGTCAATTTTCCGCCCGGCACCCCGGGCCGGGGCGCTGTGGTGATCGAAAACTCCAATCGGGTGCGGCTGCTCATCGTCAACGTAATGGGTCGGATCTTCATGGACGCGCTCGACGATCCTTTCGCCGCCGTCAGGCGCGAACTGGGGCTCTATCCGCTCGGCGCCACTTGCGACGCTTCGATCGTTGATTTCCACGCCGAAGCGTCGAGCGAAAAATGGGCGTTCGGCCATTTCGTCGACGGCAAGGCCAGCGTTATGGTCGGGACGCACACGCACACTCCCAGCGCAGATCACCGAATATTGGCCGGGGGCACTGGTTTCATAACCGACGTCGGTATGACCGGCGACTATGATTCGGTGATCGGCATGGACAAGGAGGAGCCCGTGCGCCGTTTCACGAGCAGGATTTCTTCCGGCCGATTCGAGCCCGCGCTGGGGCCGGCGACGCTTTGCGCCGTCGCAGCCGAAATCGGCCCCGACGGCCTGACAAAGGCCATCGCGCCGGTCAGGATCGGTGGGCTGCTCAGCCCTGCCGAACCTAGCTTTTGGAACTGACCGCGATGCCGCCGCCAACGATCGTCTATGATCTTGATGGCACGCTTGCCGACACCGCCGAGGACTTATTCGCCACGCTCAACTGGCTCTTGGCCAGGGAGGGGCTCGCGCCGTTGCCGGTCGAAAGCGCCGGCTCGCTTTTGGGGGCAGGCGCACGGGCGCTGATCAAGCGCGGCTTCTCTGCTTCGGGCAGGAGCCTCGACTCCGAGGCGACTGAGCGGCTGTTCGGCGACTATCTTGAATATTACAATGCCCACATTCGTGTTCGCACCCGCCTCTATCCTGGTGTCGACAGGGCGCTCGCGGCGTTTGACCGCGCCGGCTGGCGTCAAGCGGTCTGCACCAACAAGATCGAACTCTCGGCCAAGCTGCTCATCGAAAAACTCGGCATCGCCGATCGCTTCGCCTTCGTCTGTGGCCAAGACACTTTCGGCGTTGGCAAGCCGGACGCGAAGCCGCTGCTTGAGACTATCGCCGCCTCAGGAGGCTCGAGGAAGCGCGCAATTATGATCGGGGATTCAGAAACAGACATCAAGACCGCCCGAGCGGCCGGCGTACCCGTAATCGCCGTCGACTTTGGCTATGCCGACGGGCCGGTCGAGGAACTCGGACCAGATGGGGTAATCTCGCATTTCGATCAGCTCATGGTGGCGTGCGAGGCGCTGCTGGCAGTTGCGGAAGATCCTTTTGAGTGAACAAACCGACCTGAGCATCTCCGCGATTGCTCGAACGCGACTGGACCCGAATGTGATGCTCGGCTTTTCCTGCCTCACTCCCGGGCAATGCCCCGCAATCGGGCTCGGCTCGCAAACGAAAACCACTGGGCAACACAGCCATGCCGCTGGTCGCTCTTGCATCTACCGAAACCGGCGTTTCAAACCCTGATGACGATGGGCGGCCGTACGAACAGTATATCTCTATCTGTGGTTTCTGACCGATTCCAACGAGGCGAATGTTTCGCCAATCGGCCGCCCGATTTTCTCATGGCTGTTAAAAAGTGGAGGGTTTGTTTCGAGCTTGGCGCTCCCAACCGGAATCGAACCGGTGTTTTCGCCGTGAGAGGGAAACCAAACCGTCCATATATATCCCCGGTTGTCCCCATAACCGATTGATTTATCAATATCGTGTCCATCGCTGTGCGCCCTTGTGTAATGACTTCCTCTCCTATATATTGGACAAATGTTGGACACGTTCTGAGCCAGAGAGGTTTTCGCCGTGGCAAAATCCGTCCGCGATAGCCGCCTAGATAGCCGCACCGCCCGCGAGAAATTGAAGCCGTCGGGCAAACCATATTTTCGATCGCTCGAGCCAAATCTGCATCTCGGATACCGGAAGGGAAAACACGGCGGGAAGTGGGTAATGCGTCGCTACCTGGGCGACGAGAAATATGCCGTCGAAACGATTGGCGCGGCCGACGACTTCGCCGACGCGGACGGCGCCAAGGTTTTGACCTTTCATCAAGCGCAGGTCAGAGCGCGCGAGCGTGCGCAAGCGGGCGCCGAGGAGGCGCGGATTTCAAGGCTCGGTCCGATCCTAACAATTCGCATCGCGATC
>DATCEJ010000590.1:0-5337 GCA_036510135.1 Roseiarcus sp.
AGATCGTGGAGCCGTTTCGCCAGAACAACGACGGCGAGCCGCAGACGACTGGCAACCATGGCATGACCAAGCGCTCTGAGAAGGGAGCGATCAAGAAGGTGCTCGCCAACGCCAGCTTCATCTTGCCGGTGCACGATCGCCCAGCCAAAGTCGAGCATGGGATCGTCGTGGCGCGGCTGCAGGACTCCGTGCCCGGCCCTATCACCCAGACGCTGCCGAAGCGCAACTGGTTCCCGGCCTGAGCGCCCAAGAAGGAATCACGAGCGATGACGCATGCGACCCTGCGGCCGGAATTCGAGGAGCTGATCGACCCCTATGCGCCGGTCGGTCAGGTCGGAACCGGGTTCACCTTCACCGAGGGTCCGATATGGCATCCGGTCAACCACTATCTTCTGTTCTCGGACATGCCGGCCGACGTGCGCCGACGCTGGGATTCCGCAAGGGGCGTTGCGGAAGTGCGCCGGCCGTCAAACAAATGCAACGGCATGACCTACGATTCCGATCTCAACCTGATCGTCTGCGAGCACGCGACGTCCTCGCTGGTGCGCGAGCGACCGGACGGGCGGCGCGAGACTCTGGCAAGCCACTTTGAAGGTCAGGAGCTCAACAGTCCCAATGACGTGTGCGTCCGCTCCGACGGTTCGATCTATTTCTCCGATCCTTACTATGGGCGCATGCCAGTGTTTGGGGTCGAGAGGCCGCGCGCGCTTGGCTTCCAGGGCGTGTATCGCGTCCCGCCGGGCGGCGGGGCGCCGCAACTCCTCGTCGATCGCCTGCTGTTCGATCAGCCAAACGGCCTCTGCTTCTCGCCAGATGAAAAGCTCCTCTACATCAACGATACGGTGCAGACGCTGATCCGCGTCTTCGACGTCGCCGCTGACGGCTCGCTGTCGAGCGGACGCATGTTTGCCTCCGGCATTCGCTCGTCGCTGGAGCAGGGCGTGCCCGACGGGATGAAATGCGATCAGCGCGGCAATGTCTGGGTGACCGCGCCAGGAGGCGTTTGGGTCTACGCGCCCTCGGGCGATCTCCTTGGCAAGGTGCGAGCGCCCGAGAAGGTCGCCAATCTCGCCTGGGGCGGACCGGATTTCCACACTCTGTTTCTGACCGCGACCCACTCGGTCTATCGCATCGAGACCAAGGTCGGGCCGCGGCGCGAACCGTATATGGCCGCGAAATCGGCGACCGCCGCGGCCGCCGTTCGCTCGAGCCAAAGCGTCGAGAACCAGCCGTCGTCCTCCCGGCCGTCGCTCGCCCAAAACCTGACGCTCGACCCGAAGCGTTGCGCGCTCATCATTCAGGACATGCAGAACGACGTCATCGGCGAGGGCGGCGCCTTCGCTTCTTCCGGAGCGCCGGCCCATGCCCGCGAGCAGAACGTGGTCGAGAACATCCGTCGCCTCGCAGCGGCGGCGCGCGCGCGCGGTGTCGCCGTGATCCACGTCTGGTTCGTCGTCGAGCCGGGCGCGCCGGGACTGACGCTCAACGCGCCGCTGTTCGAAGGGATCGCCGACAGCAAGGCGATGGTGCGCGGCGCCTGGGGCGTGGCGCCGGTCAGCGGTCTCGAACCCCAGCCTGGCGACTTCGTGGTCGAGAAGATGCGCATGAGCGCCTGGGAAGGCTCGCGTCTCGAGACCATCCTGAGGGCTCAGGGCCGCGACATGATCATCGACACCGGCGCCTGGACCAACATGTCGATCGAGCACACCGCGCGCACCGGCGCCGATAAGGGCTATTTCATTGTCGTGCCGGAGGATTGCTGCTCGACGATGAACGCGGCGTGGCACCGCGCTTCCATCGACTTCGCCATGCAGAATGTCGCCGTCGTCACAAACGCCGAGGCCGTGATCCGGGCTCTCGGCTGAACAGGGCGGATCCCGTGCCGAAACTGTTTCATCTCAAATGCTCGCCGCGCAAGGAGGCGGCGTCTTCCGCCGGCGCGGATGCATTCGTTGCGCGCTTTCAGGAGGCGCGCCCAAACTGGGACGTCGACGTGATGGACGTCTGGCGGGAGCGCCTGCCTGAATTCGAGGGCCCGGCGCTCGAGGCCAAATACGCCATCACCGGCGGACGCGCCTTCAACACGGCGGAGCGCGACGCCTTCGCCGTCATCGAGCGCATGGCGCTGCGCTTTTCGCTTGCCGATCGCGTGCTGATCTCGACCCCGATGTGGAACTTCAGCATCCCCTACAAGCTGAAGCATTGGATCGACCTGGTGAGCCAGCCTGGGCTCACGTTCCGGTTCGATCCAGCGGTCGGCTATATTCCACTCCTGAAGGATCGTCCGACCCTTGTGATTCTCGCGTGCGGCAGCGACTTCGTGACGGGCATGAACCGCGGGCGGATCGATATGGCGAGCCCATACCTGCGCGAGGCGCTGCGCTTTGTCGGGATCCGCGACACGCGTTTCGTTCTGATCGGGCCGACGATCGGCCCGCGGGAGCCAATTGTCGCGGCGCGCGAGCGCGCCCATCAGCAGCTTGCCGAGATGGCTGCTATGTTCTGACGGCGACCGGCGCGCCGGCGGCTTGACCCGCCGGCGAGGACAAAAGGGAGGATGGCTGATGAGTGATTGGTCACGATCATACGAACTCGATCGGCCCCGGCCGGCGGGATCGAGCTCTTCCACTCTCGGGATGCGGCCCGGACTCACAAGCTACGCCGCTGGCTCCAATGAGACGCGCGGCGCCGATATCATTGCCGAGTATCTCGTCAAGGAAAAGGTGCCCTACATCCTCGGTTACGCCGGGCATGGAGCCATCGGCCTTCTGGACGGGATCTACAAGCAGACCGATCGCATCCGCCACATCTCGCCGCGGATCGAGCAGACGGCGGGCTTCATGGCGGACGTCTATTTTCGCCTGACAGGGCAGCCGCTCGCCGTGTACGCCTCGACCGGCCCGGGCCCGATGAATCTGATGATTTCGGTCGCAAACGCCTTTTACGACTGTTCGGCCTTCTTCGTCATCACCGGAAATGTTCCGACCACTCAGTTCGACACCGGCGCATTGCAGGACGACTACCGCTACCACGGCGACATGTCGTCGATGTTCACGCCGGTCGTCAAGAAATCGTGGCGCATCCGCAAGGTCGAGGACCTGGTCAAGGCGTTGCCTGACGCCTTCACGCTGATGCGGACGGGGCGACCCGGCCCGGTGCATTTCGACATGCCCTACGATCTCTACATGAGGACCGCGCCCGTTTCGACGCCGGACCCCAATGCGCATGGGCAGCCGCTGAACTGGCGCACGACAGTCGCCGACGAGACGGTCGAGAAGGCGCTGAGCCTTCTTGCCGGGGCGCAGCGACCGTTGATCCTGGCGGGCGGCGGCGTGCGCGTCGCCGGAGCCTATGAGGAGCTTCGCGCCCTGGCGGAGCAACTCGACGTGCCGGTCTATACGTCGTTCATGGGCAAGGGCGTTCTCCCGGCGGATCATCGGCTCAACCTCGGCGTCGCGGGGGTCTGGGGCGAATATCCCGCCACCGAAGCCGCGCGCAATGCGGACGTCATTCTCGCCATCGGCGCGCGCTTCAACGATCTCCACACCGGGTCGTGGATCAAGGGCTACGTCTACAACATCCCTCCGACGCGGCTCATCCAGGTCGACATCGACCCGGAGGAGATCGGCCGCAACTATCCGGTCGAGATGGGCATGGTCGGCGACGCCAAAGCCTTCCTCGCCCAGGCCGCCCGGATTGCCCGCGCCAAGGGCCTGCGCCTCGGTTACGGCAGCGCCTGGCAGAGGGAGATAGACGGGTGGCGGGCCGATTGGCGCAATTTCTGCGATCCCTTCGAACGGTCGAGCGAGGTCCCCATCGAGCCGCGCCGGATGATGGCGGACATGAACAAGATTTCGCCTCCCGACACTGTGATGGTCGACGACGTCGGCAATTGCCAGGTGTGGTCGGAGCAGTACTGGAAGCCGAAGACGCCCGGCACACATTTGACGGCGGGCGGCTTCGCGGCGATGGGCTTCGGCATCGCCGGCGTCCTCGGCGCGAGGCTCGCGCGTCCCAACTCGCCTTGCGTCACGCTTTGCGGCGACGGCGGCTTCACCATGATGCCGCACGTCGTCGCGACGGCGGTCGAATACAACCTACCCGCCGTCTGGGTCCTGCAGAACAATTACGCGATCGGCACCATCCGCGACCTGCAGCGCGCCTACCACGATGGCCGGGAAATCGGGACGAGCTTCGTCAACGAACAGACCGGCAAGCTATGGAATCCTGACTTCGTCAAGATGACCGAGGCGATGGGCGGGCGCGGCATCCGGGTCGAACATCCCGATCAGTTTGGCGACGCTTACCGCGAAGCGATCCGATCGAACGTGCCCACCGTGATCGAGGTCATGATCAATCGTGACACCGGCATCCCCATCACCGGAACCTGGCAGATGCCGCCGATCCCGGAAGTGCAGCCGACGTTCGGCAAACGCAAGGTGAGGTGAGCCTGTCGCCTCGCCGCGACGTGCAGGTGCGCGCCTCGAGCGAAGCGGGCGGGAGATCCCGATCGCAACATTCGCAATTCGGCCGAAGTTCGAGCGCCATCTCTCCTCCGCCAAAGACGCCAAGGCCTTGAAGCGTGGACCTGCCTCTCGTGGAACGCAAACAGTCGGCGCCCGGCGTGTTTCAAGCGCCCAGGCCGCTGCAAAATCGCGTCGATCCGTTCGGCGAATTGCGCGCCGTCGCCGAGCGCGGCGGGCTGATGGGCAACCGCGGCGGCCGGCTGCATCGAGACGATCAGACGCTGGGCGGCAGCCGCTGGAAAAACAAGCACTGGCTCATCTGCGTCTGCGAATTCAAGGGCCGGAGCCGCGACGTCTGGGGCCGGTACTACACGGAGCTCTTTTTCCTCGACGAGCCGACCGCGCTCGCCGCCGGCCACCGCCCATGCTTCGAGTGCCGAAGGCCCGCGGCGAAAGCCTTTATCGCGGCTTTTCCGGGCGCTCCGAGCCACGTGGAGGCGATGGACGAAGCGCTCCATAGCGAGCGGGTCGACAAGAAGCGCAAGCGCCTGTGGCGCTCGCGGCTCGGAGACCTGCCGGACGGCGCGATGATCGCCCGGGGCGAGAGAGCCTACGCCGTGCGCGCGGGCGCCCTTTTGCCGTGGAGCTTTGCCGGCTACGGGACGCCAGAGCCGCTCGACCCGGACGCGGTCGCCGATGTTTTGACTCCGCGCTCGTCCGTCGCCGCGCTCAAGGGCGGGTATCGGACCCTTTGGCCAGAGGCGACAAAGGTCTCGCGTTGACCGCTCCTTGCCTGTGGGTTAATCTGTCTGCTCCCAACAAAAAATGGTTTCCGAGGATAGGACGATGACGCGCGCTATGGTCGTCGCTC